>NZ_JBFRVD010000037.1:0-59584 GCF_041474985.1 Vibrio sp. 10N.222.49.C9
CAACTAATTTAGGCAACAACACCCCCTGCAGCTGAAAACGAAGTCGTTATTTACTACAAACGCGATGTTGCCGCTGCCAGCTCATCTGGCTCAACTTACGACGGTTGGGGGCTTCACCTTTGGAATGGTGAAGGCTGTACCAGCACAGATTTAGTCGGCATGGGATTAAGTGAAACCGGAACCGACTGGAACAGCCCTTACGAATATGATGGTATCAGCGATACTTACGGTGCCTATTATGTGTTGAAAGTTGACCCAGATGCCTCTGACCCACACAAATGCATGAACTTCATCTTGCACAATGGTGATGAGAAAGCATTTGGCAGTGCGAACTCAAAAGTCGAGTTAACTAAGCTTGGCGATTCACAAGGCGTATTTGGTTTCCATGGCAGCAGCGAGTTGTACTACGACCCAATTTCAGAGCGCCCAGTCAATATTGATGGTCAAAAAGCACACTGGCTAGATGCAACCACAATTGGTTGGGAAGCGGCTAGCAATGCAGACTCTGTGAAGCTTTTCTATGCACTAGACAACAGCATCACAATGAACGATGACAAAGAGATTGTCGGTGGAACTGCAATTGAACTAAGCAAAGACGGAGAACTATCTTCTGAATTGAAAGAGCGTTTCCGACACCTTGCAAGCTTACCTGCCCTAGCTATCGATGTTGACGACAGCACACTTCGCACTATTTTAAAATCTCAGATAATTTTTGTTGCCTACAATGCCAATGGCGATGTTATCTCTTCAACTGAGGTTCAAAAACCTGGTGTGCTTGATGCGGTATTTGCTAGCGAAGATGCTGGTAATGCAATGGCTGAAGAACTAGGCGCAATTGTTGAAGGCAGTGCGGCGACCTTCAAGCTTTGGGCACCAACCGCGCAAGATGTAGAGCTAGTTCTTTACAGCGAAGACCTGAAAAGCTCACAAGTTTTTCCAATGACAGAAAGCACTGAGACGGGTATTTGGGCGACTGACGCGGTACCTAACGCTGTCAACAGTTACTATCGCTACCAAGTGAAGGTTTACCACCCAACCACAGGCAACATTGAGACTCGCCTAGTGACAGACCCATATTCTCTCAGCTTATCGAAGAATTCGGCATACTCTCAAGTGATTGACCTAAATGATTCAACCTTGAAACCAGCGAACTGGGACAACTACCAACGACCAACCGTAGAGAAAGACGAAGACCACGTACTTTACGAATCACACCTACGTGACTTTAGCTTCAGCGATAAGCTCGGCACAGCTAGCCTAAATGGCAAGTACCTCGCTCTTACAGAAGCCGATCGTGAGTCGGTCAAACACCTACAAGCTCTCCAAGAAGCAGGTTTAACTACGCTGCATATCTTACCAGCATTTGATATCGCTACCGTCGATGAAGATGCCGCGAGCCGTGTTGATATCACCGACACCGTAGGAAAACTGTGTGATGTAAAACCGACAGCTACCTTATGTGGAAGCGAAGACGAAAACAAAGTCATCGAAGACGTACTCGATGGTTATGACCCTTCAACGGGTGACGCACAAGCATTAATGAATGACCTTCGTATGCTTGATAGCTTCAACTGGGGCTACGACCCATTCCATTACACAGTTCCTGAGGGAAGTTACGCGACCGATCCTAATGGTTCTCAGCGTATTCTCGAATTCCGTCAGATGGTCAAAGCTACGCACGACATGGATCTTAAGCTGATCATGGACGTGGTATACAACCACACCAATGCGTCTGGTGTGAACGATAAGTCGGTACTGGATAAGATTGTCCCTGGGTACTACTACCGTCTTAACGTCAACACTGGTGGCGTAGAAAACTCGACTTGTTGTGACAACACTGCGACCGAAAACCTGATGATGGGTAAATTGATGGTCGACTCACTTAAGGTGTGGGCTGACGACTACAAAGTGGATGGTTTCCGTTTTGACTTGATGGGCCACCAGCCAAAAGATGTAATGGTCGAAGCATTGGAAGAAGTGCGCAAAATCGACCCGAATACTCTGTTCTACGGGGAAGGCTGGGACTTTGGTGAAGTCGCTAACAATGCACGCTTCGATCAAGCAAACCAAATCAACATGGCGGGCACAGAAATCGGGACCTTCTCAGACCGTTTACGTGACGCAGTTCGTGGCGGTAGCCCGTTTGATGGCGGCGTCGATTCAGAAGGCAACCACCCACTTCGCTTTAACCAAGGCTTTGGTAACGCAGCGATTGCCAACGAAGAAACCAAAGTTGATCAAGACTCTATCAACGGTCGTTTACACAACCAAGACCTTGTTCGTTTAGGGATGGCAGGTAACCTCGCAGAATACGTGTTGATTGATTACAAAGGCGATACCAAGCTGGGTAAAAACGTTGATTACAATGGCGCGCCAGCTGGTTACACCAAGATGCCTTCCGAGAACATCTCTTACGTTTCCAAACACGATAACCAAACACTTTGGGATAACAACGCTTACAAGATCGCCACTGGTACTAGCTCTGCAGAGCGTGCGCGTATGCAGTCTGTATCGCTTTCTACCGTGATGCTAGGCCAAGGCATACCATTCATCCATATGGGTTCTGAACTGCTACGATCTAAGTCTATGCAGCGCGATTCTTACGATTCTGGTGACTGGTACAACCGCGTCATGTTTGATGGGACGGACAACAACTGGAATGTTGGCTTACCTCGTGAAGATAAAGATGGTGCCAACTGGGATCTGATCAAAACAATCATTGCTGACAGCGCGGCTAAACCAGACTCAGACGACATTGAGCTGACTAAGCAGCAATTCCTAGAGCTATTAAAGATCCGTAGCTCAAGCGAACTGTTCCGCTTAGATACAGCTGACGAAGTTATGAAGCGTGTCGACTTCCGTAACGTTGGCGAAGATCAAGTCGAAGGCCTGATTGTCATGTCGATCGATGATGGCGTGTCTGCGGGCGACGATCTTGACCCTGCAAATGATGCGATTGTGGCAGTTGTAAACTCAACTAATGAATCTCAATCATTCAAAATCACAGGAGCAACCGGCTTTACACTTCATTACGTTCAACAAAACTCGGCTGACGACACAGTGAAAGGCGCAAGCTTTGCCGCTGAAACCTTCACAGTCCCTGCACTAACTACCGCTGTATTTGTACAAGCTCAAGGTGATGCACAAGGTGCTGGCCTGCCAGTTGATAACTCAGACAAGGATGTATCTAGCATCCCACCATACGGCCAAACAACAGTTTACGTTAAAGGTGACATGAATGGATGGGGCGCAACGGATGATTGGGCAATGAGCTTTGTCGCTAATGGTGTTTATTCTGTGACAGGCAACTTGGAAGCGGGTAACTATGGCTTCAAGTTTGCTGATGCTGATTGGGTATCACCTAACTTTGGTTGCGATTCAGTCGAACTTGCTGGTGGGTCAATCGACCTAGGTACTGATGGTAACTGCCAATTAAGCGTAACAGAAACTGGCAGCTACACATTCACTCTGAATGCAATTCACGAGCTGGATGACAATGTAGATGGTCCAGTTGTTTCGGTCACTAAGCAGTAAAGCTTAAAGTATCGAAGCGAAGTAACAGATAATAAAAACCAGCGAAAGCTAGCCTTTGGGAGACGTCAGTCTCCCTTTTTTACAACTATTGAACCCAGCAGATTTAAGCAAATAATAAACAACTGCATCGCCCATTAAAATTCGGGGCATTTCCAACCATACTTTATAGCCCCTACATTCGATTACATGGCTGAAAACTTAGAACTAAAGGGAAAGGATATTCCTTAGAACCGTTAAAACCAGATCTTAACGATATATCATAGTAGGAATGCCGCTCTCCCTTAAGTGAACAGAATTAATCCTGGCAGCCTTTTTTGAAGGGTTACGCCCTACAATTACGATTAAAATACATTCAATTCTCGATGTAATATTCTATCAACAGCAAAACACCGCAGTTGTTTGCGGTGTCGTTAAATTTTGATTAGGAAAACTTCCATGAACCGTAAACATATCATCAAAACCATCCAAATGGGCATCGTGACTACAGCATTGATGGGCGGGATGGCTTTGGCTAATACCACTGATCTTGTAGAATCTACCGACGCTGCTCGCGCCCTGGCACATACTCCTAGCACTGCAACAACGCAACAAATACAAGCTGAAAATGCCGCGCACAAACAGGCACTGCAAACACTTGAAAGCAAAGGTAATGTTGATCAATATATGGAAATGGATAAAGCAGGGGAAACGACTACTGGTCACGTATCAAAATGCGAAAATACAGAAGTCCCTTTAGGCGAGAAAGTTGCTGAACATTGCAAATAAAAAGCATATACATTAAAGCGGTATTCGATAGGGTTCCTTAGAAGATGCTAACCGATGCTTAACTTACAAGCATTGCACTTTTAAAGGAACCCTTTATCTATATTACTTGGCGTTGACGGCTCGCACAAAGGCTTCTTGTGCACCTTCAATACCAAGGGCTTTTGCTTCATCTAATAAGCTAAGAGCTTTAGGAATATTATCTTCACTTACTGCTGTTTGAATTGCATTGTGGTAGTAAGTTTGTGTTTCTGGTTGAATGGTATCTATCTTAGCAGCCGCTGGCTTAGCGTTAGATTCACTGCTTGAACCAAATGAGAAGAAGCTTGGTTTATCAATCGTAACTTCTACTTTACCAACACTAGCGTTTGGAAGTGGAATATCTTTAACTTCAGGTAGATAATTACCACGCCCTTCTGCATCTAAGCGAGCAGGGTGAATCACATCAGTAAAGCCACCGATATCTTTCTGGTCTGTATAAACAATTAAGAAAACAGAGTCTTCAGTACGAGGAGGGAAGAACTCTTTTTCGGCAACAAGTCGATTACCCAGATGCATTCTAGGTTTCTTATATTCAAAGTCATCTTTACCATAACTTTCTAACTCTTTACCGTTTTTATCAAAGATCACTGCACGTGGGACAAATGCTGTATCTCCAATCAAACTTGAAATTGTTAATGAATACTCACCACGATTTGCTGGAAGTTCAACAGCAACGACAGGGCTATTAATAGATTGATAGTTTAGGTGTTGGCTTTCTGGCGTTACATCAAAAACTACAGAACTAGGTAGTTTCATTGCTGCAAATTGAAGGGCAGCAATAGAGTTAACTTGTTCAGCTTGTGCCACTTGCACTTGCTCAACTACTTGTGCAGATTGACAACCGGCCAACGCAACACAGCCACTCAACATTAGAGCTTTAAAATACATACCCCTTCCTTTTTGTTATTTTTTTAAGAAATTTACTAACTTTAATTACCACAAAGAAAACTATTCACCTAGAGAACGATCAACTTAATTGTACATTCCTTAAAAAAATAGCCGACGCAAGCCGGCTATGAATTAGGACAGTTTAGGATTTGTTAAGCTAAGTGTTTACCACCAAGCTTCAGCTTGGATACCGAATACATATTCAGTATCTTCATTCGTACCAAATGCGTTATCATTTTCAGTGTCTAGGATGTAAGAACCGTAAACACGGATTTCAGGGCGAGCCCAGAAGCTGTCACCCATAGCCCAAGCTTGAGCTACCGTGAATTTAGCGTTACCGAAATCTTCTTTCGCTAGGCCGCCATCAGAAATTTTCTCACCAGCATTGTAGCCAGCTTCAAATACTGTGCGCATTGTGTCGTTCCACTTGTACATTGGACGAACTACAGCAGAGTACTGGTCAATATCAAAGTTTTGGCCAGTGTAGTTACCACTGCTATCTTTACCGCCGATGTCACTACCCGCTAGATAAGCTAGTTGGTGACCCATTTCCCATGATTCGCCAAGGTTCATTACACCCCAGTTAATCAAGCGGTAACCAGTTGCGTCATTTTGAGCGCCAGAGCGGTCATACCATGCGCCTGAACCACCGAAGCTAGACATTTGAGCACCGTAACCGTTAGTACCGTATTGAAGAACAGTTTGGTTAAAACCATTGTCCATACCTTGGTGAATGATACCAGTAACCATCAAGCCATCATCAGCTTGAACATCTTGACCACTTGATTCAGTCGCAAAGTTGTAAGCTAATGCAACTTCTAGAGACGCATCAGACCACAGGCCAATGTTTGCTAAGCGAACATCTGCGATATAACCATTAACTGTTTCGCCTTTATAAGCAGTTGCGTCTTCATAGTTACTAGCGTCATCTAGTACTGCTTTTTCACAAGTTGCGCTACCTTTACAAGCTTTCAATTTCGCTTGTCCTGCAGCTGTTAATACAGCAGTTGTACCATTTTCAACATTTTGAGAGCCATTATCTTGAATCAGAGCAACAGAAAGCTTCTGGTCACCAATAGATAAGTTTTCAATACCACCACCGGTACCTGATGTGTTCAGGAAATAGAAATCAGTGATGTGGATATCTTTACGTTGGTAGTATGTTTTACCAGCCCAAAGCGTTGCTTCTTTATCTGAAGCGATTACACCTTTGGCTTTAACAGCAAATTGTGCAACGTTGAAGTCACCGTCTTCCCAACCATTTGCGCCGTCTGCACCAGAAGCAATCATTGACTCTAGACGCCACGTTTGCTCACCAGTTTTTAGCTCTTCTGCAAAACCAAACTCAGAGTAGTTGTCATTTTCGTTACCTAGACGACCAACACCATTTTTGTTTACAGATACGTCACCGCCAGAATTTCCGCTAATACCAGTACCAGCACGCATGTAACCATTAAAATCTACAGCGAACGCAGAGCCAGCAGCTAATGTAGTTGCCACTGCTGCAGCAATCAAACTTACTTTTTTCATTCTTAACTCCATTAAGGACGATTTATTTTAGGTTTTTATATTTTTGCTCTCTTGCGGCAACCAAAGGCAGTAATGGTAGTCGTAAGATAGAGAGGTTTAGGGTTTCCCCTGATTCGTTTCAACGGGGTCAATATTAAGAGGGGATGACAAGTTTGACTTCCTCCGCCCCTAAGTTAATTAAGGGGGACTAGAGGGGAGTAGAAAATATACAGAATGGTGTTTTAAAGAGGTAGATCACTTAATATAGGAGGAGTAGACAGCACACAGATCTAATTATTCAACATAAGTGAGATCTAGCTCAAATATATAATTTGAACTTCATCGATGAATTATTTTTTTTACCGTAATTAATCTGTGAAGTTGCTTGACCTTACTGTGACAAAGCTTTTTACTTATAGTTCACTGATGTCGATAAACGAACAAGAAATCAAGCAATGACTAGAACGCTCGCTCGCCCTTATCCGCTAGGCGCAACGCTAGGTAACACTGGCTGTAACTTTTCAATTTATTCTCCTGACTGTAAATCTCTCTCTCTCGCTCTTTTTGACGAGAACGACGAATTCACCACTTATAAATTAGAAAATGAATACGCTGATATCAGGTATGTCTTTATTGATGGTATTAAAGCGGGACAAAAATACGGCTTCATTGCAGAAACGGACAATGGCCCTATCCTGCTTTCAGACCCGTATGCCAAAGCAATAAGCGAACCGCTCGATTACGTCACGCCATATACCAATGAAAAAAGCTTTGCTATGGCGAAATGTGTCGTTGTTGATGACACCTTCGATTGGCAAGATGTAGAAAAGCCACGCATTAGCCGCGAAGATACCGTTCTTTTTGAAACGCATGTAAAAGGTCTATCTCAACTGCACCCAGAAGTGGCTGCCAATACTAAAGGACGCTACTTAGGGTTAGTGAGCCCTGAAATGCTTGCGTTCTACAAACAGCAAAATATCAACTCTCTACAGCTTTTGCCCATTGCCGCATGCATGCATGAACCACACCTATTAGACATGGGTAAAGTGAACTATTGGGGTTACAACCCATACTTGTTTATGGTGCCTGACCCTCGCTACGCAGAGAAAGATGCCGTAAACGAGTTAAAGACTGCGATTCGCGAACTGCACCGCAATGGCATCGAAGTCATTCTAGACGTGGTGTACAACCACACAGCAGAAGGTGGGGAAGGCGGAACCACCTTCAACCTAAAAGCACTCGATAGCCGCTACTACATTAAACATGGCTGCCATTACGCGAACTTCACTGGCTGTGGAAACACCGTCGACCTTACCCACCAGCCAACACTCAACTTAGTAATGGATACGCTTCGTTACTGGGTAAGCGAATTCCAAGTCGACGGCTTCCGTTTTGACTTGGCAGCGACACTGGGGCGCGAAGGTGACAACTACAACCCTGAGGCTGCTTTCTTTAAAGCCGTAGCTCAAGACCCTGTACTTAAAGAAACTAAGTTAATCGCAGAGCCGTGGGATATTGGTCCTAATGGTTATCAAGTGGGTAATTTCCCGCTTGGTTGGAATGAATGCAATGACAAGCTGAGAGACATCACACGTAGCTTCTGGCGCGGTGATCAGGGTTACCTAAAAGAGTTTGCTACACGCCTAATGGGCTCTCGTGATATCTACAGTGCAGCGCACTGGCCTTACAAACTCACCGTCAACTACATCACTTACCATGATGGCTTCACCATGCAGGACCTTGTCTCGTACAAGCACAAGCACAATGAAGAAAATGGTGAGAATAACCGCGATGGGCATGGTGATAACCGTTCTGAAAACTACGGTGTTGAAGGTGAAACCGAAAACCTGTTAGTTATCGCAACACGTGAAAAGCAGAAACGCAACTTCATGGCGAGCCTGCTGTTTGCTTTTGGTATTCCTCATATTTTGACGGCCGATGTGTTATCTCATACTCAAAAAGGTAACAACAACGCTTACTGCCAAGATGGCGTGACCAGCTGGCTTAACTGGGAAGATTCAGAGCGCAAGACTTACTTCAAGACTTGGTTATCTGAAATGATCTCTGCTCGTCAGCAATACATGGTGCCGTTTATTAAGGCATTCAGTGGCGAAAAGCGTAACTCTAACCGCATCTTCTGGAGCCGTGTCGATGGCACACTTATGGAGCATGACGACTGGAACCGCTTAAGCTCAGTCGCTTTGCATTTAGGTATTGGTAAAGATGGCGACGAGTTAATTTATCTTATCAACCAAACCAATGCGCCAGCACGTTTCTCGTTACCGAATGACCGTGAACAAAACTGGGTAACCATCTGTGATACCAACTCGCGAAACGTAAAACCGGGTCATGCAGAAGGTGAAATGTTGTTGTCGCCAACTTCGATGGCAATTTTGCACTATTCGCCAGATCAGGCTGATTTGATTAAAGCAAAAGCTTAGTCAGCTTAATAAAACACCGAAAACCATAGAAGCCAGTTATATTTACAGCTGGCTTTTTTGTTAGCTGAATATCACAAAAATCATTCATCCATATGGAATCATTTGCATTGATGTGGTTAATGAAACTGTTTAGTATTGCCGTACTATAAAAATGAATCTATAACGTCTTTGGATATCATGGCTTTACCTAAAACATTAATTCGGCTTTTTAAACCATACATTATTTTATTAACTGGAGGGATGCTCTATCTTGCTATGACTCAGCTTGAAAAAGTAGAAACAGCAGCAACAGAACAATCATCATCAAACATTCGTATCGCAAGCTCTACCATTCGTTCCAACATCGAAGCCACATTCGGCAAACTCTATTTTTTAGAAACCAGTCTAGGCTTGCCTAAAACGGCTCCAATCGGTGATAAAAAATTCAGAGAATTGAGTGATAATATTCTAAGAAGAACACCAAATTTCTCCGATATCGTTCGATACCAACCTAACTCCCAACATTATGTCTCCACTCGTGGCCTTCCTCTTTCCAATGAACAAATCGCCACAATACAATGGCATTCAATAGACGGTGTTGTAGAAGATTTTTACATCTCTTCCGTTTACCAAAAAGCCGATGGACGATGGGTTTTCGCCGTTAAACACACTGCAGAAAAGCTCAACGAAGAAACCTGGATTGAGTTTGATTTAATGCATACCACGCAAGGTTTAAGAGATTTAAAAACGCTTAATCACGGCTATGTATTTGTCGTTGACAGAGCAACAGAGCGACTGGTATTCCACCCGGATCCACAGCGTATCGGTTCTAAATCCATCAGCTTCCATGCAGGGATCAGCCACCAACTATCTCAAGGTGAATTGGCGGGTAAACATGAATACTACTATCAAGATAACTTCAAAATATCGGTATTTGACGCAGACAACAGCTTAAATTGGGTGTTCATTGCGGTCACCGATCGCCACGATATCTTAACCAGCTCACACCAATTTACGCTAACTGGCTTGGTACTTGGTTCACTGCTTCTATTGTGGATTGGCGCAAACTATTTGGCTTATCGTTTGAACGTGTCCTTGTCACAACTGAATAAAGTCGATGACCTTGTAAGCTTTAAACGAGAATTAAAATCCATACTGGATAGTTTCACCTACCAAAAAGGCATTCAATTCTGTCTCTATCAGCCTGAGAACCACGCATTCAGTACCATCGACTATCACGGAAACAAATCAACGGTACATTGTGACAAAGCCCTTGCCGAACGATTTACACCGGACACCATGGCTTACCGAAGCGGAAAGTACGCAGACCCATTAGCGTGTAAACTCAAAATACACCAACGCCATTACTGTATTCCTTTGCACTCTCGCAAGCAGTTGATCGCAGTGTTGTACGTAAACGCAAACTTACCGATCAGCCAGAGTATTCTGCGTATGATCAGAGATTACACGGAAGTCTCACTGTCCAACTTACTGCTTCAGCACCAGTTGAGTAGCAAGGACTTGATGACACAATTAGACAACAAAAGTAGCTTTAATATTGCACTGGAAAACTACGCCAACCAGCCTGAAACCTATATAGCTCTACTCGATATCGATAATTTTGACCACGTGAACCGTGCTTATGGTGAAGCTGTGGGTGACAAGATGATCAAGCTGACAGCAGAAGCACTACGCTCGTACTTTCCGAAGCCTAAAGGACTATGCCTTGCTCGTATTGGAGGCAAAGAGTTCGCAGTATTATTTAAAGCAAACGACGGCAACGACGCCAAGTTCCAACTAGACCAGTGCCGAATTGGCGTAGCAGAGAAAACTATTGTGACGCCAGACATCAGCCTCTCTTTAGGCGTGAGTGTCGGTTTTTCACAAATAGAGGGAGAGCCAGATACAGCTCTAGCACTGGCGGAGCAAGCAAAGTTGATTGCTCAACAGCTTGGAAAAAATCGAGTTGAAGGCCACATCAGGGCTGTTGCAAAGGCTTCATAGGTTGTCCTAACAAGCTCACTTTATCCTTTACTTGGATACCGATGAAAACAAAGCACCTAGGATTCATACCCTAGGTGCTTTTGTTTTTATGGAAAGTCATTACAATGCGCGTTCAACACGACAATACCCCTTTTCTAACGACACGAGCCTTATGAAGCTAAGTAACCGACTGCAAACTCTCCATTCCCTTGTCAGCAATGACTACCAACATATTTGGGACTGTTGTTGTGATCACGGCTTCTTGGGTGTTCAACTGTTGTCGGATAACAAAGCACCTCAGCTTCACTTTGTCGATATTGTCCCGTCTCTTATGAGCGATTTGGAAAGCAAACTTACGCGTTACTTTCCGCAAGGTGCAATAGCAGAACAGAAAGTGACTAGCCAATGGCAAGTCTACTGTATGGATGTCGCCGCTATCCCGCTTGAGAAACATACTGGCAAACACCTGGTGATTATTGCGGGCGTCGGTGGCGATCTTACTCAAAAGCTCGTCGATGATATTCATCGTCAACACCCAGACAAAGCGATCGATTTCTTGCTTTGTCCGGTGCATCAGCAATTCGAGTTGAGAAGCCATTTAAAGGCGATCCATTTTGGTCTTATTGATGAAGTGTTGATTGAAGAGAACCGTCGTTACTACGAGATTTTATTGGTGAGTAATAGTCGCGGTGATTCAGAAAAGAGCCAAACCGTTAGCGAGATATCAAACGTCGGTGACAAGATCTGGACACCAAGTTGTGATGAACAAGTGAAGGTATCACAGCAATACAAAGCCAAAACATTGCAGCACTACTTACGTATCCATCAAGGACAAGAGAAGCAAGGAAAACCTAGCCAAGTAAAGCATATTATTGATGCTTACCAGGCGGTTAAGCCATAGTAAGTACTAACTTAATGGTTTGAATATTAAGAAAGTCAAATTAATAAAAAAGCCGATAGTTCAATGAGCTATCGGCTTTATTAATGCTATCGATTCAGTTTTAGCTTACTGTTCTTGTTTCTTATAAGCCACATCAGGCTCGTCAACTGTCTCTACCTCAGAAGGCTTATCAACCCCATAAACCGTATCAAGGTAGACGTCTTTCTCTTTCCACGTGCTGTTCAACCAATTGTGGAAGCGACGTTTAAATGCCTTATCTTCAAAGTAATTACCGTTCACGTTCTCATCCATTGGATGCAATTTAATACGCACAACGACCTTAGTCATTTTGCCCTTCAGCATATCTTCAAACGGAGAGGTTTGGTTTTCAGGGTAAGCTAAGGTCACATCCACGATGCCATCCAAAATTGGGCCCATTGCAGATAAAGCAAATGCCACGCCCCCAGTTTTCGGCTTCAATAAGTGGCGATAAGGGGTCTTTGCTGACGCCAGTTTCTCGTGGTTTGCACGAGTCCCTTCAACAAAATTAACCAATGTTGTCGGTGCTAATTTGAACTTAGTACACGCTTTATTGATTGCATTAAAATCATCATTACGGCGTTCTGGGTTGCGTAATAGGAACTCACGAGAGTGGCGTCTCATGAATGGCATATCTAAGCCCCAGCAGGCCAAGCCAACAAATGGTACGTACAACAATTCATGTTTCAAGAAGTACTTCGTCATCGGCATTTTGTCTTTTAGGATTGAAGACAAAATCACAATATCTGCCCAGCTTAGGTGGTTAGACATCATCAAATACCACTGCTTGGTCGAAATATCTTCCCCCCCTTCCACTTGCCATTCGATATCGTTATTGGCGTTCAACATCCATAAATTAAGAGAAGCCCAACACCAGAATGTGAAGTTAGCTAAGCGAGTGCATGATTTTTGAACGACAGAAATTGGCAAAATCAGTTTGATTAGGGCAAACAGACTCACAGCCAATGCGGTGAATGCAGTATTAATGGTCACGAACAATACGTTCAAGGCCATACGAAGATTATCAAGCATAAAACACAGTTATATTGAGAACGAAAGCCGCCATTATACGCATCTATAAATTATTCTCTTCAGTAATTGATTGAATATCCTAGGGGTCAAACCACTCAACCTATGTTAACGATGTTCAACCAGCTAAAGTCTATTAAAACGAAACTAAAAACACATGCACGAGTCATTTGGACTCAAATAGTATATTGTCTTTTTGACAACATTCGACCCAATAATTAACCTTTAAGCAGTATTGATAAGCATTCTCATTATTGGCGTGGTACATGCAACTCTAAAGTGTAAATAGTTGAGTATCCTTAATGAGATAACTTCTCTTCTTAAAGGTGGATGATATGACAGATATTCCTCATGGTTTAGTTACAGGCAAAGTCCTAAACAAAACAGAATGGACAGATCAATTGTTCTCACTCCAGGTTAGTGCACCTGTCTCTTCTTATCAGGCAGGTCAGTTCACGAAACTTGGCTTACTTAACAGTGAGGATGAGTTCGTAAGACGCGCCTATTCGATGGTGAACGCGCCAGAGCACGAACAAGGTCATCAACATCTGGAATTTTTGATTATTAAGGATCAGAACGGTCAGCTTTCACCTCAACTTCATGAGTTGAAGATGGGCGATGACATCTTTGTCGGCAAAGACCCAAGTGGCTTTATGACCTTAGATGAGATCCCAGAGATCGCCGACGATCTATGGATGCTTTCAACCGGAACCGCGGTAGGCCCATTTATCTCAATACTTGAGAGCATGCAGATCAAGCAAAATGAGTTGGCTTCAGACAAAGCCTCTTCATTCAAGAATCTGGTTCTAGTGCATGCTGTAAGAACAGAGCAAGACCTGACTTATCGAGATCGTATCACTCAACTCGTTAATCACTTTCAAGGGAGACTTAAATATGTGCCAATTATTTCTAGAGAATCAGTTACCGGAACTTTGCGCGGACGAATCCCAAATTTGTTACTTGGAGGCGACCTCGAGCAAGCCGCGTCTGTCGCTTTCAATCAAACCCGCAGTTTTTTCTACCTTTGCGGCAATCCGCAAATGGTTCGTGACACAAGCGAAGCGCTAACTAGCTTAGGTTTCGAAAAGCACTTACGCAGAAAACCCGGTCAATTCAGCAGTGAGAACTACTGGTAAATAACAACCGCCACTCGTTAGACAGAAGCACAACTTTCAAAGAACAGTTAGAGAAGAGGTTTTATATGAGTCATTTACGTATTCCGTCACACTGGAAAATTCAACGTTCCACACCCGAAAGTAAGATTCATTCAATATTGATGAACTTATAAGCAAGCAACCTCGTAATGTGATTTTTAATGTTCAATAAGTGAAGACAAAAGATCAAATAACCATAGCAATTACAATGACTAATGGTGATAGACAAGAGAAAAAAACTCTAGCACACTGAACAGAGTTATTAGTTTTAATCCCGTCTCAGAGAATGAATTAGTGGGTTATTTATATTTTAGGTAAGAGAGGAAGCCATGCTCAACATTGCTTTTTTTAGCTCAAAATCATACGACGAAAAATCATTCGAACTGGCAAAAGGCGAACTCAACGCTGAGTTTCATTTTCACGATTTTCGACTCACCACAACAACAGCAAAAATGGCGCACGACAACGAAGTGGTTTGTGCGTTTGTAAACGATGACCTATCGCGAGACGTGTTAGAGATTCTTGCTCAAGGCGGCACCAAGTTAATCGCGATGCGCTGTGCGGGCTTTGACAAGGTCGACCTAGACGCAGCCAAAGAGTTTGGTCTGCAAGTGGTTCGCGTTCCAGCTTACTCACCAGAATCGGTAGCAGAACACACGGTTGGCATGATGATGTGTTTGAACCGTAAACTACACAAGGCATACCAACGCACTCGTGATGCGAACTTCTCTCTTGAGGGGTTAGTTGGCTTTAACTTCCACGGTAAAACGGTCGGTATGATTGGCTCGGGTAAGATTGGCCTAGCGACGATGCGAATTCTGAAGGGTTTAGGCATGAATATCCTATGCTATGACCCATATCCAAACCCGTTAGCTGTTGAGTTAGGCGCTAAATACGTTGAACTCGACGAACTTTACCAAGAGTCTGATGTGATTTCTCTACACTGCCCAATGAGTAAAGAGAACTACCACCTATTAGATGCGACTGCGTTTGAGAAGATGAAAGACGGCGTGATGATTGTCAACACCAGCCGTGGTGAACTACTGGATTCCACAGCTGCTATCGAAGCGCTTAAACAGAGTAAGATTGGCGCACTTGGTCTTGATGTGTATGACAACGAGAAAGAGCTGTTCTTCCAAGACAAATCAAATGACGTGATTGTCGATGATGTGTTCCGCCGTCTATCTGCTTGTCACAACGTGCTGTTCACAGGTCACCAAGCTTTCTTAACCAAAGATGCTCTGTTCAATATCGCGAACACAACACTCACCAGTGTTGATGCTTTCTTTGCTGGCAACACCAGCGGCAACGAACTCGTTTAATAACAGATTGAGTTAACAGCAGGCTGAGTTAAAAACAAACTAGGTCTACAGATACAAAGCCACGCTATTCTGAAGTGAACAGCGTGGCTTCGTCGTTTATTCAGTATTCTAAAACCGTTCCTAGACGCAGAAATGACAATCTTCAGTGTCTAAACCATAAACGCCTTTTCTAATAGCAAGGTGCTCTTCACCGGCTTTGACGCCCATCTCGTAACCTGTATTAAGAGTACTTTGATCCATAGTTAAACGCTTAACCGCGAAGGCTTCAGGTGGCGCTATCACTTTAATAGTCGCATCTTTGGGTGGGTTACGAATGAACTCCAGAGACTGGTTGTAGTTTTCAGCACGTACCGCCATCGACTCAGCAATATTCGGGAATTTCTTTAATAGTTTCTTCAGCATCCATTGGTGCTTTTGAGGCTTCATTCGGTAGCTCAATGGGTGAGACAGAATCACGGTAATATCGCGTGCGCCACGGCGATATGCTTCACGAACCGGAATCGAATCGGCTACACCGCCATCGGTATAACAGCCACCAGAGAAACACGGAGTTTCACGGTAAGCGATAGGTAAAGCCGTTGTTGCTTCAACAACATTAGAAAGGTTTTCTGGCTTAGTATGGTAATAGTCTGCACTGCCCGTATCGACATTTGTGACAGCAGCAATGAGTGGGATACTTGAAAACAACTCACCACAATCGAGCGGATAACGTTGATTGGATTCGTTCCATAACCATTTAACATCTACCAAGTTACCGCCTTTGGCAAAGCGAGAAGGATTAAAGAAAGTTTTATCCGTCGCCATCGTGGTGATCACATCATAACTGCGTTTTGGTGCATGAGATAAGTAGCCAACCAGATTCGACACACCTGCAGATACGCCGATGGCAAAATCATAAGGACGGAAATCGTCTTGCATGAAGGCGTCTAAAACTCCAGCAGCAAAAATACCTCTCATTGCTCCACCTTCAACGATTAATGCGCTCTTATTCATCTCAAACTCTTCTACTTTATAAACTGATAGTCGTAGAATAATCCCATCACTCTTACAAAGATAATGGGATAGATTTATCAATTCGATAGGTAAAAACTATCAATGTGGATTATTAAATTTTTCAATGATTTAGGGTTGCTTAATAAACAGCGAGATCAAAAAAGGCCGTTGAGTGATTCACTCAACGGCCTTTCAATTAACGAATCAAGATGATTGATTACGACTTAAATTCGCTCACGTCGATTTCAAGCAGTTTACCAATGCCTTCACCGTATGCAGGGTCAGCTTTGTAACAGTGTCTTAGGTGACGCAATTGAATCTCTTTTGGCACGCCGCCTAGGTTGCGAGCAGTGTTATCAAAAAGAATCGCTTGCTTCTCTGGTGTCATTAGGCGGAACAAGTCACCCGGTTGCGAGAAGTAATCTTCATCTTCGCGGTGATCCCAGTGTGCTGCTGCGCCATCTAGGTTCAGTGCTGGTTCAGCGAAATCTGGTTGCTCAGCCCATTGACCTTCGTTGTTTGGCTCATAACCTAATGTGCCACCGAAGTTACCATCGACACGCATCGCGCCATCACGGTGGTAGCTGTGTACTGGGCAACGAGGCGCATTCACTGGAATGTGCTGATGGTTTACACCCAAACGGTAACGTTGTGCATCACCGTAAGCAAACAGACGACCTTGCAGCATCTTGTCTGGCGAGAAGCTGATACCTGGAACTACGTTCGCTGGGTTGAATGCTGACTGCTCTACTTCTGCGAAGAAGTTTTGCGGGTTACGATTTAGCTCTAGCTCACCCACTTCGATCAACGGGTAATCTGCATGAGGCCAAATCTTAGTCAAATCGAACGGGTTGTATGGAACCTTCGCTGCATCCGCTTCTGGCATCACTTGTACTTTCAACGTCCATTTCGGGAAATCTTGGTTATCGATGCTGTCTAGCAAATCACGTTGGTGGCTTTCGCGATCATCACCGATCACTTGTGCCGCTTCTGCATCAGAAAGGTTCTTAATACCTTGCTGAGATTTGAAGTGGAATTTCACCCAGAAACGTTCGTTATCAGCGTTGATGAAGCTGAACGTGTGGCTACCAAAGCCGTGCATGTGACGGTAAGTCGCAGGGATACCACGGTCACTCATTACGATAGTAATTTGGTGCAGAGCTTCCGGCAAAGAAGTCCAGAAATCCCAGTTGTTTTTCGCGCTACGCATGTTGGTGCGTGGGTCACGTTTCACCGCGTGGTTTAAGTCAGGGAACTTAAGAGGATCACGAAGGAAGAATACTGGCGTGTTGTTGCCCACCATATCCCAGTTGCCTTCTTCAGTATAAAACTTCAATGCAAAGCCACGAATATCACGTTCAGCATCGGCAGCACCGCGCTCACCCGCAACTGTTGTGAAACGTGCAAACAAGTCGGTTTTTTACCTATTTCAGAGAACAATTTTGCCTTGGTGTATTTTGTGATGTCGTGTGTAACGGTAAATGTGCCGTAAGCACCTGAGCCTTTCGCGTGCATACGACGCTCTGGAATCACTTCACGATCAAAATGGGCCAATTTCTCCAAAAACCAAACGTCTTGAAGAAGTTGTGGACCACGTTTGCCCGCCGTTTGAACATTCTGGTTATGAGCGACAGGACAACCCGCAGCTGTGGTCAGTTTTTTACTCATGGTCTATTCCTTAAGGTTAAAGATATCGCATCGTTGCCACATCTTAGATTTAAGTGGATTCAATACTTTAAAAACCACTAAAACAATATGGATAAAGAATAGACCTGAGTTGGCAGAAAATATAATCGTTTATATTTATCGTTGTTATCTATGAAACCTATTGAACTTCACTGCGAATAAGCCTATGTATAACTTCGGTTTATTTAAAAATGGCATGGCCTAACCTCAGAGTTGAGGCAATGTTCCTCGCCGTTCTGGTTAGGTTCAATTCAGCTTCTCGCAGTACTTGCTCGAGTGACTGAGGAGAGCGCACTGTACCAAACAAGCTGTTCATTTCACCATATAAGGCTTCGACTTCTGTACCTAAAGAACCTGCAATCCCTATGGTCGGAATGCCTTGTAAGCTCGCACGTTTGGCAATGCCATAAGGCGTCTTTCCTTGCAGAGTTTGATTGTCCATTTGCCCTTCACCGGTAATCACAAGATCTGCGCCTTTCAATACTTCATCGGCTTGCAAAACATCAAGCACCATCTCAATACCCGGTTTAATCTGCATGTTAAACAACAAACCAAGCCCCATTGGAGCACCACCAGCCGCACCATAACCCATACGCTTTTGAACGGATTCACCGCCGTCTACACAACCTTGCGTTTCTGCGACTTGAGCAAAATTCGCAAGCGCCTTATCAAGCATTAAGACTTGTTCAGGTGTCGCTCCTTTTTGCGGACCAAATACATGGCTGGCACCGTTATCGCCACACAATGGATTATCAACATCGCATGCCACAATCAACTCGACATCTGCATAGCGCGAATCCAAACCTGTAAGATCTATTGATGCTAATTCTGCAAGTGCAGCACCACCTCGGCCAAGCTCTTGCCCTGCATTATCTAACAGTGTCCCACCTAATGCTTGAACAATACCTGCACCGCCATCATTAGTTGCACTGCCACCCAATCCAAGAATAATCGTTTGAGCGCCCTGCTCTATCGCCTCCAAAATCAATTGCCCCGTTCCGAATGAAGAAGCAATCAATGGATCACGCTGCTCTGGTTTCAACAAGTCCAAACCCGATGCAGCAGCAATTTCAACCAGTGCCGTTTTGTTCGGGTTGCTATTGGATGACTCAAGCATCGCCCATTCAGCATTAACTTGTTGCCCTAACGGCCCTTCGACTTGCCTATGTCGCTTTTCACCAACAAGCCCTTGGAGCAATACATCCACAGTCCCTTCACCACCATCAGCCAAAGGCAATGTTACGTATTCAGCGTCTGGGAAGATTTCACGAAAGCCCTTTTCAATACACGCCGCCACAGATACAGCCGATAGAGATTCTTTAAACGAGTCTGGTGCAATAACAATTTTCATACTGAGAGATCCAAAAGATTAGTAATTTTGATGAGTGCCCGATCCAAAAATGCCCCTATTGAAGATCAGCAAGCTAATCACTTAATAGGGGCAGTATATAAAGTAAATACTAAGCACATAACGTCACCCTCACATTGAGGTTATTGATACCCGCAATTTGTGAGTTAGATCTACTACTTACATATTGGAATCATAGATTGAGAGCATCGACCGAAATTTTAGGATAGGCAGAGTAGAGTTGCATAAATTGAAGATGGTATAGTCCACGAAAATCAAACATCTTGGACATCATCATGCATTCTAGCGACATCATCAAATTGGCAAATTTAGGCGTTAATATCGAAATTTCAAAAGACTCTTCATTGCATCCTTCTGATGCGTTGGAAGTGGTAAAGATTGTTGCTGAAATCGGTAGCCAAATCGTCATCAAAAAGAAGTACCACACAGACTACCTGATTCAGATGGCTGAAGTGGGCCGTGATCATGTGACTATTGCTGTTTAAGAACAGCCACTATTTCGAAATTGACATAACCTCAGCTTCAACAGTTTAGGGCGACATGTTGATATAAAAATGCAGCATATTGGGGGGCAATATGCTGCATTTTCTCTTTTCGTTAGGAGCACCGAGAACGCAAAGAGAAACTAGTTAATAATTCTAAGTAGAGTTAGTGGTCAAACAACATCGGAACACCCGTTTGCACACAAACATCATTCAGTCGTTTTTGTGCCGTAAGTATATTCTCTTTCCAACGTTCATCTTGAGCCCACATCTCAATCACGAGTGGTACGACGCACTCAGTCTCTTTCAACGTTTCAAAAATGGCATTAAAGTCGACTTCACCATCACCAATCACTAAGTCTCGAAATTGACCTTTGTATTCGTCAGTCACTTTATAAGTGTCTTTGAGGTGGATCTGAGTGATATGAGGCTTGCTCAACTTTAGTTCCGTCACTATGTCGTAATTCCAACCGGAGATATTACCCACATCTGGATACGCCGTGAAATACGGTGAATTGACTTCACGACTCAGCACTTCAAACTTGCTCAAAGAGTTCAAGTAATCGGTATCCATGATCTCCACAGCGAGCATAACGCCCGACCTTTCCGCCAACTGCGCAGAAAGCTTCATGCCTTCAATGAACCTCTGGTGAGTCACCTTATCCGCAGGCTCGTAGTAAACGTCATACCCAGCCAATTGGATGGTACGAATACCCAATTTGTAAGCGAGTGAGATCGCTTTTTCCATATGGATAGCCGCTTGTTCACGAATCACCGGATCTGCAGATCCAAATGGGAACTTGCGATGCGCGCTTAAACACATGGATTGCAGCGGTACACCATGCTTTTCACACAGGCGACGTAAGACATACACTTCATCGTCATTCCAATCCAAACGGCTACGGCGCTCGTCTGATTCATCTACCGATATCTCAAGAAAATCAAAGCCGAGCTCTTTGGTTGTTGCCAGTTTGTCTTCCCAGCTGAGTTCGTTAGGTAGGGCCTTCTCATAAAGCCCTACTCGGTGGCGTAATAAGTTTTGGTACATAACGCCTCCTAATTCCAGTAACGGTCGATCTGAGCTTTTAGTGCTTCTGCTGTTTCTTTACCTTTTTCACCCGCAAGTGCGCGACCTGCAATAAAGGTTTTCGCTTTAATGCCTTCAAATAGGTAAAGGTCTTCAGGCACGATGCCACCTGTGATAGAAAGCTCGATGCCCATTTCAGACAATGCACGCATCTTCACAAGATCTTCTTCAGTCCAGCCCACACCAGCTAATTCAGCGTCACGAGAACGGTGATAGATAGCTTGAGAGATACCTAGGTCGACCCAAGATTGAGCATCGTCCATTGTCCAATTGCCGTAAATTTCGATTTGGATTTCACCGTTAAATTCGTCAGCGACTTTCTTAGACGCACCAATGGTTGCGATGTGTGCAGCCGCAGAAACGGTTATCCAATCAGCACCCGCTTCGAATGCCATTCGAGCCAAAATTGCGCCGCCATCGGTGGTTTTCATATCGCACACAAGGATATGGTCTGGGTGGTTTTTACGAAGGGTAGAAACCGCTGTCATCCCTTCAGCAAAAGCCAAAATAGTGCCCACTTCAATCACATCAACAAAGCTTTCAACGTTGTTTGCCACTTCAATTGCGGCAGGAAGATTTGTTTGGTCTAGGGCGATCTGAATCATTGGTTTAGTCATGTTGTTATCCTTTAATTTGTTCACGTATTAGACGGGCTAAGCCATCATGGTTGTTATCTGTTGAGCACACGCGTTGAACGTGTGATTTGACGATGTCATCAGCATTGAGCATCGCTACACCGAATCCGGCGTACTTAATCATGGATATGTCGTTGTGGTTATCACCGACGGCAATGACGTCATCGGCGTGATAACCGAGTTCTGCGATGTATTCAGCAAGGCGTAAGCCCTTACTGTTACCTTTTGCAGCAAAGTCGATTCGGTTTGACCAAGAACGCTCACCGTTGAAGTTCTCTCCTATCCATGGGTGTTGCATTAAACGGTCGACGGAATCTTGGCTCCCCTCTACCACAAACTTCCAAACGTGTTCAGCTTGTTGAGCTGTTTCTATGAATGATTCCACTTGGTAAATTTGTGGGCGATGTTGCTCTGGTGCCGTTTCAGCCCAGCTTTCCAATGCCAACATGTAGGCAAATGGGTTGTACTGTGAGTACGTCATGGCATGAGTTATATACATCACCATCTTGAGCTGAAACTCGTCAGCCATGTTAATGAAAGTAAGTGCCTTATCTTTCTCTATGGCGTTTTGAGTCAATACCGTTTCAGTTTGATAGTCATAAACATAAGTGCCGTTACAGCAGATGATTGGAGTATCTAGCCCCAATTCGTAATAGTAAGGTCGTGCTGCTGTGTGGTGTCGGCCAGTAACAATCATGACGTGACAACTTTGTTTGGCTTCTTGAATCGCCTTTTTTACTTCTGGATGAATCGTGTGATCATCCTTTAACACGGTTCCATCGAGATCTAACGCCAGCACTTTATACATAGAGTCCTCTACTTATTCCCTGAAGTCGGGCCTAATCAATATTGAAGCTACTTCGAATAGAAACGACTTACTTAAACGGCTTATTTAAACAAAAAGCCGATTTACTGTTGGCCGTAATAAGCATTTTCACCGTGCTTACGTAAGTAGTGTTTGTCGGATAGTTCTGGCTGAATTTTGATGCCGCTATTCAAGGTGCGCGTTGCCAACGCCATTGCCGACACTTCTTCTAATACCACCGCGTTATGAACGGCGTCGTTGGCATCTTTGCCCCAAGAGAACGGCGCATGTCCTGCAACAATCACACTTGGAACGGCCATTGGATCGATTCGACGTTGCTTGAACTCTTCAATAATCACCAAGCCAGTATTTTTCTCGTACTCTTCAGAAATTTCAGAGTGAGACAATCGACGTGTACATGGGATGTCACCGTAGAAATAATCAGCGTGAGTGGTGCCTAAGGCTGGGATGTCGATACCCGCTTGTGCCCAAATGGTGGCACTGCGTGAATGCGTGTGAACAATGCCACTCACTTCAGGGAAAGCTTTATAGAGCTCTAAGTGCGTTGCGGTATCGCTTGAAGGATTGAGTTTCCCTTCAACAACCTTGCCTTCGAGATCGACGACCACCATGTCTTCAGCCGTCATATCACTGTATTCGACACCTGATGGTTTAATCGCTATCACTCCGTTAACACGGTCAAACTCAGAGACATTACCCCAAGTAAATGTCACCAAACCGTATTTCGGAAGTTGCAAATTGGCTTCTAAAACACGTTGTTTCAATTGGCTATATTTAGACATCGTTGCCTCCTTACGCCGCTTCCGCTTGAAGCAATGCAGCATCAATTAAACGCGCCACTTCTTCTGGGCTTTTGCACGCGCGAAGTTTTGAGAAGTCTTCATCGAATTCAATCAAGTTCGCCACTTGCATGGTGCCTTCGATGTGCTCTTCTGAGTCCTTACCCGCTAGTGTTATCAGCACATCTACAGGCTCATCAACACCTTCAAACGTAATTGGCGCTTCAAGCACGGTTAGCGCAAACCCAGTACGAATAACACCGTCTTCAGGGCGGCAATGTGGCAGTGCGAACGCATCGTGAATACAGATATAAGGCCCTTCTTCGCCAATCGCTTTGGTAATCGCTTCGTAGTAACGCTCTTCAGCCACGCCCGCTTTTACCAATGCGTCAGTACCTAGCTTGATCGCCGCTTTCCAGTCGGTTGCTTTTGCATTCAGTAGGATAGAGTTATTCTTGATAAGAGATTCTTTTAAGTTCATGTTATTGCTCACTTATATAATTGTTTTTATTGGCTCAGCAGTGCGACACCACTGAGCCGTTTTTAATTATTTATGGAAGTTGTTCTCGATGATGGAAACAAGTTCGTCGCCGAAAGTTTTCACCATAATCATGTTCTTAACCGCTAACTGTTGCTTACCTTCCGGCAGACCCGTGATCTTCGCTGCAAGAGCAACCGAAGTAACGATGATGTCGAATGAACCAAGGTGTGATTTGTAATCAGTGATGGCGCTGTTAAAGGTCGAGCTTGGGATGCCTTTCTTGTCCAAATACTCTTTGATTTTCTTAGAGCACATCATTGAAGAACCTTGTCCTGAGCCACAGCACACTAAGACACGAACCGGTTTCTGGTCAGCGGCTGGTGAGATTCGAGTTTCTGATGTTGTAGAAGCTGCCGTTGTTGAAACAGATGGTGCTTCAGCGGTTGCTGTCGATTGTTGTGGAACCGCGACTTCAACCTCAATACCTTCAGGCGTTACTGCGGTCATTGTTTCAGCAGCAGCTTCTGCGTCTTCTTCAGCTCGTAGTTGCTTAGAAGCGAAGTACATGTAGATGCCAGCCAAAGCCAAAATCACAAAGAAGAACATGCTAGAGCTTGAGATACCTTGCATGATTGGTGGGAATACCAGAGCCCAGTCAGCCATGCCCATCCAGCCATTAAACTCAGTACCTGATTGAGCGAAGATATGGATTGCCCACGCAGAGCCAACCACTTCGATGATGCCCATCACGAAACAGATCTTCATCACCGCTTTCCAGCCACCAAAGTGGTTAGCAAACACACCGATAGTGGCGTTCGAGAAGAACATTGGGATAAAGCCAGGAATGATCATGATTGGTGCGTCAAACGCTAGCATTGCAAGAACAGCGGTGAATTGACCCACTGCGCCCCACATGAAACCAAATACCATTGCGTTAGGAGAGTAGGCGTAAATAGCAGCACAATCGATTGCTAAAACAGCGTTAGGAATAAGGCGTTGAGAAATACCGTTAAATGCCTCGGACAGTTCCGCAACGAACATGCGAACACCAGTAACGATGACTTGAATGGCAACAGCGAATTTCAAACCAGTTTCAAAAATGTAGATAAACCAGTGCGTTTTACCTGCCATGTCCTGAAGGTTATCAAGACCGAACGAAAGAAGAATAATGCCGAAGAAGCCAGTCATTACTAACGTTGTTGCAGCGATACTGTCGTGGAAAATGTGTAACCACTTAGGCAGTTTGATGTGGTCAACACTGTCGTTCTTGTCGCCAAGCTTCGGTGCAACCTTGGTGGCTACCCATGAAGCAAACTGTTGTTGGTGACCAATCGAGAAACCCGCACCACCAGTGACTTCTTGAGTCGGCTTGAACATGATGTTTGAGGAGATACCCCAGTACAACGCCATCAATATTGCTGAATAAATAATGGTTTCCCACATACCTGCACCAAGCACGAAGTAGAAAACAGCAATGAGGCCAGCTTGCTGGAACATGATATGCCCAGTCAGCATGATGGTTCTGATACCCGTAATACGTCGGAAGGCAACAAGTAGAATGTTTAGCCCAAGAGCCAGTAATACTGCATACCCAACCCAAGAGTAGTTGTCGCCCATGGTTTCCATGGTGGACATCATGGAGGTGTACGGGTCAATTACCGATCCCGTTAATCCATGTATTTCACTCATTTTTTCAATAACCGGTTTAAAACCCGCTACCAATGTTCCTGCACCTACCTGCACTATCATGAAACCAACGATGGTTTTAATAGAGCCGGAGATAACAGTTGTTGCGTCACGTTTTAGAAGGATGTAGCCGAGACAAGTAACAAGACCGAGTAGCAACGGTGCTTTGGTCATTACCTGACTGTAAAAAATATAGAAAATATCGTATAAGAATTCCATATCTTTACCCCTGATTGATTTTTAATTTTAATGATTTGTAGGATGTGATGATTCTAGTTTTGCTCACGAACTAGACTTTACCAATCAAAAGTAATCATTCAATGCTCACTTGTGATTACTTTGATTTATATCAATTAACCACACCCAGAATGTGCTTAATTGAGCTTTAGATCACACGTGAAAATTATAAATACAATAAAATCAACCACTTATAAAACATTGTGATTAATGTCTGGTTTTTATAGCGATGTGGTTTGACAATCATGATGGTGATTATTAGAATCAAAACAAATCAAAAGTAATCATTAAATTGTCACAACGACAAAAAGAGTGATAAATATGAATGAAGTACAAAGACATAACGGCATTGTGTCGCTGTTAGAAGATATGCAGACAATCAACGTCTCTCATATTATTGATAAATTTAGCGTTTCTCCTGCTACTGCTAGGCGCGATATCGCTAAGTTAGATGAAGTTGGCCGACTTAGAAAAATTCGAAATGGTGCGGAACGAGTAGAAACTCAGAAGAGAAAGTGGTCACCACTGAATATCAACAGCACTGAGTTCTATGAAGAGAAATCAGAGATTGCTCAAGCAGCTGCAGGGCTTTGTCAGGCTGGCGATACAGTCGTGATCAACTGTGGTTCGACGGCTTTCCTACTCGGTCAGCAATTATGTGGCGATGACGTTCAAATCGTAACGAACTACTTTCCACTCGCAAGCTACTTGATCAACGAAGATCATGACGATGTCATCATCATTGGTGGTCAATACAACAAAGCGCAGAACATCTTTCTAAACCCTGCCCCTAATTCATTAGGTGGCTATGCGGGAAACTGGATGTTCACCTCAGGTAAAGGCTTAACCGATGCCGGGCTGTACAAAGCCGACATGTTAACGGCCGTAGCCGAACAACAAATGCTCGAACAGGTCGATAAGCTTGTCGTCGTGGTCGATAGCTCAAAAGTTGGACAACGTACCGGAATGCTCTTTTGCAGCACCAAGCAAATAGACATTGTCATCACCGGTAAAGACGCCAATCCCGAAGTCGTAAAACTGATTGAAGCTCAAGGGACGCAAGTCATCCTAGTTTAAATCGCAGGGCTAACTAGCCCACCAATAATAATAAATTTAGCTCAGTGCCTTAATCCAAATTAAGGCGCTCGGCTCCCTACATCCAAAATTAATCAAATTATTGAAATAAAAGGTATTATCATGAGCAATGTAAACGAAATCACTCGCGAGTCTTGGATCCTAAATACATTCCCTGAGTGGGGCACATGGTTAAATGAAGATATTGAACAAACAGTTGTGCAACCGGGTACGTTTTCTATGTGGTGGCTGGGTTGTACAGGTATTTGGCTAAAATCAGAAGAAGGTGCAAACCTATCAATGGACTTCTGGTGTGGTACTGGTAAAAAAACACAAGCCGTTCAAAAAATGAAAAACCAGCACCAAATGATGCGTATGGGCGGTGTGGAAGCACTTCAACCAAACCTACGTACCGCGATCTTCCCATTGGACCCTTTCGCTATCAAAGAGATCGATGCAGTTATGGCATCTCATGACCACGGCGACCACATTGATATCAACGTTGCAGCGGCAGTTCTACAAAACTGCGGCGACCACGTTAAATTCATTGGCCCTAAAGCGTGTGTTGATTTATGGATGAAATGGGGTGTGCCAGAAGATCGGTGTGTTATTGCTAAAGTTGGCGACGAGATCAAAATCAAAGACGTGAACATCAAGGTTCTTGACGCATTCGACCGTACAGCTCTAGTGACACTTCCTGAAGGAACATCTTCCCTAGACAAAGAAATTCTAGACGGAATGGACGACCGTGCAGTGAACTACCTAGTAGAAACAACAGGCGGTTCAGTTTACCACTCTGGTGATTCTCACTACTCAAACTACTATGCTAAACACGGTAATGACCACAAGATCGACGTTGCACTGCTTTCTTACGGTGAGAACCCACGTGGCGTAACAGACAAAATGACATCTTCAGACATTCTTCGTGCTGCTGAGTCTTTGAACTGTGAAGTAGTTGTTCCGTTCCACCACGACATTTGGGCTAACTTCCAAAATGACCCGCGTGAAATCGAAATGCTGTGGAACATGAAGAAAGAACGTCTTCAATACGGCTTCGCACCTTTCTTCTGGCAAGTTGGTGGTAAATACACATACCCAACAGATAAAGGCCGCATGCACTACCAGCACTTCCGTGGCTTTGCAGACATCTTCACAAATGACCCAGAACTGCCATACCGCGCATTCTTGTAAACATTAAGAAAAGCACTAACTAGGGAGCAATGCGCTCCCTTTTTTTATCATCGAATAAGGATGTTGATATGGTATTACGTGAGTTCAAAAAACATTTCAGTCGTGGCGACCTGAAAGCAGCAATTGGTGTCGTGTCCCCAGGAGCTAATGGTTATTACTTAATGGTCAAAAGTCATAAGTGGGGAGTAAACAGCTTTCTTGAATCCGACAGAAAAATGCAACCCAGGGTATTCAAGACTCAACAAGCTTTGTTGAACGCCGCTAAAGCAATCGGTTTTTCCTACCACTCGATTGATATCCAACATTTATAATCAAGATTGTTAGATATTGGGTTGATTCTGTTATCGGTGTCGCTTCGTAAAATAACCAAACATTCAGAGCCTGAATACCACCACTCCAAAATCATCTGTTTATCTACTCGACAAAAATAATTCTTACAATTAAGCGTTTATATTCATTAATAATATTGGCGGCGGGCGGCATAATAGCCGCGAATCCTTCTAACGAGTTTGGTTATGTTCTACAAGCGTCTTTTGGTATTGGCTTTACCGCTTACTTTTGTGTTTCCCATCCATGCTGAAACGTTTGGTGAGCGAATGGCGCGTATCGAACAAGAGAATGTACTGGCGAAAACCATGAGTGAAGAACAAGTTGAGTTGATACAAAAAGTCGTACAGACCAATCACAGCGCTAAAGTGGCGTTAACCCACCACCAACGCATTTTAGGCCAATATAAGGTTGAGACATCTTCTTCTGAGTTATTTGTAAAATGGCGTCAACTCGGTAAGCAGTTAGACGCTCAATACGAGACAGATTACCCCGGCTACCCTAAGCACGCTTTTCAAGAATATCCTGCGGCTTCAAGCAAAGTCGATGGCTACCTTTTTGCTTTAATCGACAATGGTTTAAACGAGCAATCGTGGATCGCCAAAGAGTTTAAGCAGTGTAAAAAGAATAAGCTAATATCCCGAACCTAAGCTCAAGTCTGCTCTGGTTCGAGAGTACTCACTCACATTGGTTCTAATAAAGTAAGAACAGCCCTTCATAACCGCCAATTTCTATTTCACTCACATAGTCACCAACGTTACCGTTAGCATCAACAGGTTTCATTGGAACATCCAGCGCGATGGTGAGTTTTGCCGCGTCATAAAAGCTCGGATTCTTACCGTGGAAATCCGTGCGATACAACACACGACCATTGCTGAACTCTCTCGCTAACACCATGTCCTCAGGGCCACCAGCAACCACCTGATTTTCAGATTGATACATAAAGTACGTGAACGTCGGTAGAACGTGAGTGATACCATTGGGCAGATCAGCATGCACCATTTCGTTCATCGAGGAATCGCCAACGATGGTGTAGTCAGCAGGCTGAGGTGTCGTTGTCGAAAGCATCAAAGGAATCGGCGCAAAGCCATGTGGGATTTGATGACTCGGCTCTCCCAAGTCAACGGCCAATAACGAACTGGGTTGGTAGGCGATGTTTTTAGGGACACCACTTTGCCAGAAAGTGTCAGCCGTCGTATTGCCACTTCCATAGACGTAACCATTGTTCCACTGATTAAAGTAGCTATGTTGAGCGTGTCGATTGAGGTGGTAGATCGCTAGGGTCGAGTATTGGTCTTGCTTCCAATTATCTTCACTATTTCCAAGATACTGAACTCGCCCATAACGCGTTGTCGCCTGAAAAATAACACTTTGCCCATTGTAGGCGAGCGCAGAATTATCCCAGAATTTTGAGATCCCCGAGTAACCACTAAACCCAGTAGACGGAAAAATGTAGTGCTCGCGTAAATACAGAGAGCCCGCCTCGCTAAGATGAGACTGTCCATTTCGACCCAGTAAGTTCGCGGTTCCGATATTCAACCCAATCGACGCATCACTTTCTAAAGCAGAAAGATTTTTGAGAAACGCTGAAAATTGTTGCTTGTAGAGATCATCCGCTTGATTCGAACCCGCAACAGCTCCTAACTCTTGAACATGCCCGCCAGAGTGAACATAGAACTGGTTCGAGCCAATGAGTTTATTTGTGTCGTCGTTGTACGCACCATTCAAACCTTGTCTTGCCCAGCTTTGCTTGTAGTAGCGATGAATAGCAGATAGATAATCCGCGTTTGCGACGTTCGTTAGCGACCAAGATGAGTTAGCGCTCCACATTCGACCAAATGGCACCACTCTTGATTCCCAACGAAAACGTGCTGTCGCGTTCTTATTGGTTCGATTTCGATACTCGCTTGGCGACAAGTAGTTATCACCATCTAGATCTGCAGACACATCAAAACCACGGATTTTTCGCCATTGGCTGATAGCATTGCCGTCCGGGGTTGAAGTCGGAGCATCGGTTAACTTGACGGTTGGAAAACTGTTTTTGAGTTTTACTTCTTTTAAACGCGGCCTGTCGTCGGCATTCTCACTTTGCCAACGAACTCTCACAACGTATAAGCGCCCACCATCTCTCAAAAAGGTTGAACCAAAATACTGGCCGCCGCCATAACTCGCACCGCTCCCATCATGAGTTGTAGCTCTTAACCAGTTATCCGGAAGGTTCCAGATCACCGATTGGTTTTTGGTCATATTGAGCGTTTTGTCTTTCTTTACATCAAGCCTTTCCCATTGTGAAACCCTACCCTGAGAATCAATAGCAGTTGGGTATTCAATCCAAAATTCACCGCTGCCAGCAAACTGTGAGAACTTAAAGGTCAGCCGTTCGAACTGTTCAGCATGATAGACATACAAAGCCCCACCCTGTTCGAAATTCTCAAACACATCGGCATCCCACGGAGGCTCTTGATACAACCAAAAACCAGCATGGTCTTCACTGGTTGTATAACCCAAGATCATAGGTTTTCGGTTTAAAAGGGTCTTTTCGCCATGAGTTTTATCAACTTCGGCAATGACAGTATCTTCAGAAAAGTGCAGGAAATAGTCTTCGAAATTGAGGCCTTCTAACTCAGCTTGGTTACGGAGATCGTTCTCCAACCAACCCGAGTTCATCGCCATGACTTGGTTGTACATATAACCAATTGTCGTGGCCCGCTCATTGTCGGCTTTGTCGGCATAAGCTCCGAACACAATATCACTGTTGGAAATTTCCCAATCAATGACGGCATTCGTAGATAGTGGGGAGCCCAAAAGATCAACACCAACTTCATGTTGCCCTGGCAGCACAACCGCTGTACCAACAGCAAAAGCGTAACCAGCGATTAAACATGACGGTATGAGTGCGAGCAGCCCAGAAATGTAGGTTTTCATGATTCAAATTTCCTAATCGATACTGTCATGCCTTAAATCACAAAACGAAAAGTCAGCCAACTTACGTGTCAATTTAGGAATCAAAATACGAAAAAAGTATCGACTACATGGCTCTATTGTTCAAGTGCTCGTCTGTCTTGTTTCATCGGTGGCAAGTAAAACGAGCAAATGCCGATTCAAAATCAATGCATTAAGGAAAATATAAGTTTTTGTGATTTTAATTTTATTTGGAAACCAAGTATCTCCGGCTAACGAGAAATCAGCTCAGATTTTCTCAAAATGAGAATAATACGGTTTGGAAGATGAGAAGTTATCAGAGCCTAGAACTCAGAATAGGACTTGGATTTGCTGTATCGAATCTCAGTTTGAGCGCCACACTATTGAAACTCAATTTGGATAGGCTGTCTAAACAAGAACGATGACAACGCTCCTTAAAGCCTCTTGTTCCACTTCCCTTGATGGTCGCGATCGCAATTTTCTTGCGTATCGTAGCTAACATGCTTATCGATATTCTTCAGTTGAATTCCAACTTGATTGAACGCTTGTTGAATAGCCCCTGAGACACTCTGTTGACCTTCGCCACTTAAGAAGTTCGTTCTATCCTGATTGGTATCGAATACACAGACAATTTTCAAACTTTGCGGAAAAGAGGAAAAGTTGACCGAGTGAGTCACCCACAAAAAACCATCGAAGCCTTTCAGCGTGTCTTCACAAACGTCAGTTAACACGTCTCTGATTTGATTCTCGATTTTCTTATCTGATTTACGCATGCGGCAAAGGTCCTATTTAACACCTTAAAAAATAAGGTTTTTCGGTCAGTTTCGTACTACCTGATATTGGACACTGTGGCGGTTTCAAATGCAAAGTATTTATTGGGGAGAGTCGACTGGAAGATATAGAGGAAACGCCTCATGTTTGATAGCTTACGAGGCGATCAAACATGAGACGAGTATAGAATTTACTAAAACATTAGCTCGCCGCATGTTCCCAATCAGTTAATAACTTCATGATTACGCGAGAGTCTTGGTGGGTTGCCATTGGCGCAGCAAGTTGTGTATCACCTTGCTCAACCGCTTGGCGGATATTGCGCACTTGATAATGGAAACCATCACCTTGCGCTTCGACTTTCACTTCACGTGTCGACGTTTCATAGATCTCTACCGTAAACGTGTTTTCTGCCATCGGTAGCCATGGATTAGTATCTAGCGTGATACAGCCTTTGCTGCCTAGGATCGTAAAACCATGCTTTAAACCGTGGTCTTCAGCAGTGTGGATTTGTGCGGTAAAACGGTCGTTGAAATGCATCATCGCCGACGATTCACAGATATTGCCATCTTCGCCTCGTCGACCGATTGCTGAGATCTGCACGTCATCGAACACGCTCTCACCAAATTGCTGCTGCGCAACAGAGTGAATCAGCGACATTGGGTAACAGCCAAGGTTGTATAGCGCGCCTTTGCTCGCAGGATTCACGAACTGATCAATCGCCGCAACGTAGGAACCTTGAATTGAACGCACTTCGCCAATCTCACCAGTTGCCAGTTCTTGATGAAGCTTGGTGATAAGTGGATGGTTTAAATACATCAAACCTTCAGCAAAGAATACGCCCGCTTCTTTCACGGCTAGTAAAGCTTGCTCGGTTTTTTCCATATCTACCGACAAAGACTTCTCACACAAGATCGCTTTGCCTTTTTGAGCCGCTTTAATCACATACTCATGATGAACGTGGTTTGGTAGAGCAATGTAGATAATGTCGACCGACTCATCTTCAATCAAGGCTTCATAGTTGTTGAAGGTTCGTGTTGGCTGGTATTGGGCAGCAAACTCATTGAGTGTTTTCTCTGTGCGTCCAGCAACAGCATACAGCTCACTTTGAGCATCGCCTTTAATCGCATCCGCCATTACGCCTGAGATAAAGCTGGTTCCTAGGATTCCCCATTTCATGTCTTAGATCTCCTGCTCTTGTGCTTTGATAGGCCCACGTTGCGTTTCGAATGCTTGAACCAACTCGGTAATATCACGCTCAATAAACGCTTGGGTATGAGGCATCACAAAGTGCTGATTGATCGCCTCGCGGTTTACGTATTGCTCAAGCAAGATCACACGATCGCTTTGGCTTTGATCATAGGTTGCAATTGCTTGTAGGCAGCCCGGTTCGCTTTGCATGTCTAAACAAAACTGTTCGATAGCTTCGAGCGCAGCTGCTCGTTCTATGTTGGTTTTGATCTTAAGTTCGGCAGTAACAAAGATAGTTTCATTCGTTTGAGGCATTGCACACTCTTATTTTAGTTAATTATCGGTTTGCCATTAATATAATTAACCCCTAATAATTGATAAACTCACCTTTTGTTTATTGTTTATCAACCAAGAGTGTTCAATGGATAAGTTAACCAGCATGAAAGTCTTCGTCTATGTGGTGGAACAAGGTAGCTTTCGCAGCGCCGCAAACCACTTCAACCTGTCGGCGACCATGATAAGCAAACATGTCCATTCCTTAGAAGCCAGTTTGAAGTCTCAGCTGATCCACCGCACCACGCGTAAGCAATCGTTAACCGATTCAGGACAACTTTACTATCGTGAGTGTAAGCGAATTCTCGAAGACATCAGCAATGCAGAGAACCTGATTCAAACCTTGGAAAATCAACCACAAGGCACGGTAAAAATAAACTGCCCTGTCACCTATGGAAACAAGGTACTCGCCCCTATCGTAGCTAAGTTTCTCGCGCATCACCCAACCATTAACGTTGAGCTGATGTTGAATAATGACCTTGTTGATCCTTATTCATCTGACATTGACCTGATTGTGCGAATTGGTGACCTATCCGATTCAAGCTTGGTCGCAAGGTATTTAGGGGATTATGAGATGTGTTACTGCGCGGCGCCCGCTTACCTAAACCAACATGCTGAAATCAGAGTATTGGAAGACTTGGCGCAGCACCCATCGCTTGGATTCAGTTACAGCAGCCAAGCTCCTCACGCCACACCGAATAAAGAACGTGTGCGCTTGATGTCGAATAATGGTGATGTGTTGCGGTATGCCGCCCTGCAGGGTGTGGGCGTGTTGTTGCAACCGACTATCTTAGTCGCAGAAGAGATTGATCGTGGAGCGCTGTTGGAAATCCTACCCGGCATGGCGCCGTTACCAAAGCCGATTCACTTGCTCTACAAAACCAAGCAACTGTCGTTGAAGAACAGAACCTTTGTCGAGTTCTTGTTAGCTGCGTTTGCTGAGTAACTAAGCGCTTTCTAAACAACAAAGACCGCTAGACTGTTTGCCATTGGCTCATCAAGCGCTTGCCAAGATCAGAGGGCGTGGTGTTATGGACGATCATCTCATCACATTGGTTGAACACCATGAAGTGTTTTAGTTCATCGCATAAAGCATGAACCAACAACTCATGGTTTTTAATTCGCTCTTCCACAACCAAGTTACGGATATTGAGCAAACCACTCTTCCTGTCGACCTTGCAATCCATTCGTGCCACCAGCTCACCTTGCCACAGAATCGGTAAGCTAAAATAACCAAACTGACGCTTGGCCTCTGGAACATAGCATTCTAGGAGGTAATCAAAGTTGAACAATGATTGCATTCGCTTTCGTTGAATCAGCAGGTTATCAAACGGAGACAGTATCTTAAGCTTGGTTCTGGAAAGAGGTTGATTCAGCAGTTCAAAAGCACCTGGCAGGACATAGTAATCAGAGCCTTGAATATCTACTTTCAGAACCTGCTTATCTTCAAGCATCTGTTGGAGTGCTCTCTGAATCAAAGGCTTTGTGTTCTTGAGTAGGTAGCTCATTTCCGACGCTATTCCAACTCCGTTAGCCTCTAAATAACGTGTTATCAGATGCTCGATGTACTCTTGTTCTGTCGGCTCAGAGGTATCAATTCCGCTCGGTAAAACTCGCTCGGTTAGGTCATACACCTTATGAAAGTTAACTCGGCTTGGCACCATTAAGTCGCCTTGCATGAACAATGTTTCTAATGCTTGCTTGGCCGGTTTACCGCCCCAACCGCCGGGGTTTGGCCTATCCCCTTCAAAATCTTTCGCCATCAACGGCCCTTCATTCTCAATACGTTTGAGAACATGAGCCATCAGTGCGTCATTCTTTTTATACCAATGCTTGAGCTTACCGCTCGCAAAGCCATTCTTGCGGTGTAGGCTGAATCGGAAGTCACGCATGGGTAAATACGCGGCGGCATGCGACCAATACTCAAATACTTCTCGACGCTCTAACAGCTTATCAAGATGGTTCAGTTGGTAATCTTGATTGCGATTCCAAAGCGTGTGGTGGTGAGCTCGCTGAATCACAGAGATGGTATCAATTTGCACATAGCCAAGGTTTTCAATCGCAGACAACGTGTTCGCCAAAGCGCCCCCATTGCGTTGCTTTTTAGGTGGCAACTTCTTAGGCGGCAGCTTTTGCGAAAGCAATACCAGTTTTTGCGCTTGAGCGAGTGACAGTGATTCCATGAAATTCAGACTCTAATTGATAGCAATGATCCGTTTATGATTCAGCAATAAGCTCTTGAAGAATCTGCTTGTAGGTTTCTACCGTCTGCGCGCCCGTTACTGCACTCTTACGGTTGAACACCACAGCAGGAACCGCAGAGATCCCCATGCGTTGCCATTCAAACTCTTGCGCTTCAATTTGCTTCAAGTTGTCGGTGTTCTTTAGGCGCTTCAGTGCCTTCGTTGAGTCTAAGCCAACCGCTTCAAGCTCTTGTGCAATGACTTCAAGATCGGACAGGTCTTTTTGCTCTGTGAAGTGAGCAGCAAAGAAGCGTAGCTTTAACTCAGTCTGTTTGCCGTGCGCTAGTGCAAAATCGAGAAGTACATGTAGATGACGTGAATTGACCATTCTCATACTGTCATAAAAATTGAAATCGAAACCAACCGCTTGGCCGCGAGCCGAAAGCTGTTCTCGTGAACGTTGGCTCTCTTCTGCGCTAGAACCGTATTTTCTCATGATATGGGCACGCAGGTTTTCGCCCTCTTGCGGCATGTCAGGGTTAAGCTCAAACGGCTGCCATTCAAGTTCAATCTGTTGTTCTAAGCCAAGTTCCGTAATGGCTTGCTCTAAGTTTTTGTAGCCGACCACGCACCAAGGGCACATTACGTCAGAAATAATATCAAGTTGAAGTTTCTTGCTCATAATCATTCCAAATATCGTTACTAAGGCGTATCCAATTCAAAGTGAATACCCATCTTTCTGGTTAGACTACAACAAGCTGAACACTCGTTCAAATTTAACTCAATACAACAGCAGCCAACAAAAAAGCCAACTCATTTTCACGAGTTGGCTTTGATAAAAATCGAATCTAGCTTAAGAGCGTTACGCTAGCAACTTCTCAAGTACTTGGAACACACCCGCGTCAACGTTACTTGGCGCGCCAAAACGCGCGATCTCTTTTAACTTTGGATGCGCGTTTTCCATCGCGTAAGAGTGGTAGCTCTCTTTAAGCATTTCCAAGTCATTTAGGTAATCACCAAAGCTCATGGTCTGCTCGTAAGTGAAACCTAATGTGTTCTGTAGATGTTTAATCGCCGCACCTTTTGACGCTTCAGCGTTCATCACATCTAACCAAATTTTTGCGCTTACAACCACTTGGTAGTTCTCACCGAATTTGGCATCAATAGTTGGGTTCACTTTCTCTTGTGAACCGTCGAAGTGACAGATAGCCACCTTGATGAAATCGTCTTCTACCGCCAGTAAGTCTTCTACTTGCTCACGGCGATGGTAGTACTTAGAGATCTCCGCCAGAGCACGCTCATCTTTGGTTTCGATGTATGCCGATTTCTTACCGCATAGCACCACATGCGCGCCTTCAATAGCTCGAGCTTCTTTAATGATCTCTTTAATGGCATCGGTATCAAGCAAGCAGCTGTAAAGTTCTTGGCCTTTGTGCATCACTAATGTGCCGTTTTCAGCAATAAACATCATGCGATCTTTAAGCGGGGAAAATGTTTCTAGCAAGCTGTAATACTGGCGGCCAGACGCGGCAGCAAAAATAATATCTTGCGCTTCTAAGCGCTCATAAAGATTGAAAAACTCAGGGTCGAGCTTTCCATGCTCATCGAGTAAGGTGCCATCCATATCAGTCGCGATAAATTTGATGTTTTGTTGGGGCATGTCGGGCGTACCTATTATTGGATTATGATCATTCGTTATCTTGAGTAACGGTTCTGGGTTCGATTATATCGCTAGAGTCGCTGGTGAATACAATGCTTATTTTACCGCCTGTCAGTCACTGTTTCACATCTTTCCAAGGCAAACGCTAACAGAAGCGCATTCCAGTTTGAAGGGTTAAGTCCTACATACAAGATGTGCGTTAGGTCACACTCCACTATATTCTTTCCTGTCTCTCCATCACTTTATTCCGACCACAGTCATTATGATTTTAGCTATTATTACGACCTTGCTTTGCATCGTTACCGTCAAGTTTCTAATCACACTTGCGAACTTAGAGCGCCATCGTATTCACATTGAACCTAAAATATCGTTCAAAAGAACTGAGTGGCCGACTGTTTCCGTCATTATTCCTGCGCGAAATGAAGAAGACAATATTGAAATCAGCCTTGGCTCTCTATTGAAGCAGAGCTACCCAAAAGACAAGTTTGAAGTCATTGTTGTTGATGACTTTTCTACTGACTCAACCCGTGCAAAAGTAGAAGCATTGATCAGTAAGTTCGACGTTAACGCGCGCTGTATTTCAGGTAGAACGTTACCGACCGGATGGCTTGGTAAGAGCAATGCATGTATGGCTGGCGCACTCAACGCGAGCGGTGAATATGTGTATTTCATTGATGCAGATACCGATTCAGCACCCGCGATGCTACAGAGCGTTATCGACTTTGCTATCCAACAAAAAACTGATCTCTTATCGTTTAATCCAAAACAAACTTTTGCGTCTGTGGCAGAAAAAGCGACCTTGCCGGGCATCTTTCTATCGATCGCATCTTATATGAACTTTAAAAACTCGAACGACATGACTAAGGAAGAAGCGATTGCTAACGGTCAGGCGATGTTGTTTACCCGAAAATCCTACGACGCAGTCGGTGGACACGCCGCAGTAGCAAACGCGATATCGGAAGACATCGCCTTTGCAAAAGTCATGAAGGTCAATGGATTTAAGATTTTCTGGGCATTTGCAGACAAACTAATGAGTACGCACATGTATTCAGACTTCAACTCAATCTGGGCTGGCTTTTCCAAAAACATGAATCTTATTGTGAATTGTCAATCGCAAGCACAAGCTTTAAAAGTCTTCATCAAAGCCAACATCATCGCATGGGCGGGACCGCTTTTGATGCTGGTATCGGCGAACGCCTTCATCAGTGACATGTCTGCCATTCATGCTTATTCGCTCATTGTCAGCTCTGTGATGCTCTTGGTGTCGATCGTCACCTACTTCATTTTGGTTAAGGAACTGTTTGTTCCCGCAAAATTTGCGTTAACCGTACCCTTCGGTATTTGTGTTCAAAGCCTACTCGTGCTGAACAGTTACCGCTTATCTAAAACCAATAAAATCAGCTGGAAAGGGCGCTCATTAACATGATGAATAAGATTATTACTTTGCTTCTTCTTGCTTGTTCAGTTTCGGTGTTTGCATCAGACACCGATGGCTGGTCACTGGCACGCGATAAAAAAGGCATCGAGGTTTATAACCGTAAAATTGAAGGCAGTCACTTTAAAGAATTTCGAGCAGAAGGCGACATCAACGCGTCCCTCACTTCTATTATCGCACTCTTTATCGATACCTCTGTTGGCACGCAATGGGTAGAAAACATCGATGACATGGAAGAAATAGAGCATTTTAGTGCGGCGCACACGATCACCAAAACCTATACCAAGGCACCTTGGCCAGTTGCCGATCGTGAAGCTATCGTAGAGAACGTCATCACTCAAGATCCAAAGACGATGGTTGTCACCATTGATCAGCATGGTAGGCCTGATTACCTGCCAAACAATAATAAAAAAATCATCAGAGTGGCTGAATTAGAGGCGAGTTGGATCCTGACACCAATCGACGAAAACACCACCCATATCTCTTATCGAGTATTGAGTGATCCAGGTGGCGATATTCCGTATTGGCTCATTAACATGGTGGCCGTTTCTCAGCCTTACAACACGCTTCGCGGGTTATCTAAGATGTTGGATTCTGGTGAGTACACCGATCGTCGCCTTGATTTCATCGAGAACTACACGTCACTTTAACAATGCAATGAATACTCTAGAGGTCTATATTGTGAAATTTCCATTCTCTCCAATCGCAGCGATATTGCTTGTAGCATCAAGTTCAGTATTTGCTAATCAAATCATTGTCGATACTAAAGGTGTTGATGAAACACAGTATCACGCCGATCTGTATGAATGTGAGCAATACGCTCAACAAGTGAAGCCTGAAGAGGTCGATTCTCTTGGCAGCGATATTGTCGGTTCAACCGCTAAGGGTGCAGCGCTGGGTGCGGTTGGTGGAGCCGTCTCTGGCGGGAGTGGTCATGATGGTGCAAAAATTGGTGCTGGCATCGGTATTATCAGCGGCGCTTTAAAGCACGGTGCTCAAAAAAGACAATCCGCCGAGCTATCTGAGCAGCAGAAGTTTCAAGTGAATCGTAACTGTATGATCAACCGAGGCTATACCGTTCTTAACTAGCGGATAACCGAGCAAAATGGCGTTTAATCGATGTTCACGCCATTTTGCGTAGCTGAGTCAAAGCAGAGTTCAACCATAGTCCCTGAATCGCCACCTTAAAGTTCGTTCAAATAGACAGTGAGCATTGACCCCTATTTAAAATAGGCTTATCATTAATCGTCTTTTAACGATTAATAAAAGTGAGACGTCAATATGAACTCAACTTGCTCGACATCTGGTGGCTGTTCTCTGCCCATCGAACACGGTGATGCTAAAGCAGAAAAGCAAATGGCCGCACTGGCGAAAGCACTCGCTCACCCAGCAAGAATACGTATATTGAGTATCCTTTCCACGTTAGAAAAATCGGGCGGCTGCTTGAACAGTGATCTGGTGAGTGAATTGGGTTTAGCTCAATCAACGGTATCAGAGCACTTAAGAATATTAAAAGCCTCAGGTTTTATTACGGCTGAGTCGATTCCGCCGAAGATGTGTTACCGCATCGACCGCGACAATATTCAACGCTTCGAATCGATATTTAACAGCATTTTAAAATAGAAGTTCACGCTTGAATGATCGGCTTTGATAGCCTTTACTTTTAAGCGTGTTTTTTTGCCACAACCAATCGTTTTTCGACGATTTACGATATCAACTAAGAGAGATTATCATGAAACCAAAGTTAGGTTTTCTAGATCGCTACTTAACACTGTGGATTTTTATTGCCATGGGCCTTGGTGTACTACTCGGCACCCTATTCCCACAGATCGAACAGTGGAACGATTCAATGTCTGTTGGCACCACTAACATTCCGCTTGCGATTGGCCTTATCTTAATGATGTACCCACCTCTGGCTAAGGTTAACTACAACCTGCTAGGCACTGTGGTAAAAGATAAGAAAGCCATTAAGCTCTCTTTGATCATGAACTGGATCGTTGGTCCAATTCTGATGTTTGTATTGGCACTAACTTTCTTGGGAGACCACCCAGGTTACATGGTTGGGGTGATTCTGATTGGTCTTGCTCGTTGTGTGGCGATGGTTCTGGTTTGGAACGACATCGGCGGCGGTAACAAAGAGTACGGCGCGGCATTGGTTGCTCTAAACAGTGCATTCCAAGTGGTGAGCTACAGCTTTATGGCGTGGTTGTTCATCAGCGTTCTTCCACCAGTATTTGGTTACGAAGGCATGTTGGTTGATATCTCGATGATCGACATTGCACACAGTGTACTTATCTACCTAGGTATCCCATTCCTAGCGGGCTTCCTAAGCCGTAAGATCCTTGTGTCGATGAAAGGCGAGCAGTGGTACAACGACGTATTTATTCCACGCATCTCTCCAATCACACTGATTGCACTACTGGCGACTATCGTTCTGATGTTCAGCCTGAAAGGTGAAATGATTGTTGAACTGCCAATGGACGTTCTATTAATTGCGGTTCCACTGACTATCTACTTCACTGCGATGTTCTTCATCAGTTTCTTCATCGGTAAAAAGATGGGCATCGAGTACGACAAGAACGCATCAATTGCATTTACAGCAACAGGTAACAACTTCGAGCTAGCGATTGCCGTGGCTATCTCAGTATTCGGTATCAACTCAGACCAAGCGTTTGCAGGCGTTATCGGTCCACTGATTGAAGTCCCTGTGCTGATTTACCTTGTGAACGTGGCGCTTAAGATGAAAGACAAGTACTACAACGGTCAGACGGTTAAACCTAGCGTATAGCATCTACGTCTACACCTAGAACTAGAACTAACAAAAAGCAGCATCACTTTGAACAGAAAGGCTCACACGTTAAACGGTGAGCCTTTTCTTTATTCAGTTTCGTCTAATAGGCCTTTCAATGCTTGTTCAAGCCAAAGTAATGCAGGACCTTTTGAGCGTGTTTTAGACAGAACAAGATCAACCGGAGGCGACCAAGTTTTATGGTCAAATGACACATTCACCTCTACCAAGCGCTGTTTAATAAGCTCTTCTTCAACAAGGTGTTTCGGTAAGTATGCCCAGCCAATATCACTGCCGAGTACCATCTCTTTGATCACAATAAAGCTGTTTGACCACCACACTTTACCGGCAATCATCGGAAACTGATCCATCACCTTCCCCTTGTCTCCCCTCAACACTAACTGACGATGTGGGAGTAAATCAGGGAGTTTCGCGACACCTGTTTTTGCGAGCGCATGACTTGGATGACACACAGCAATAAACGGTAAGTGACCGATAAAGCATGGCTCAGAACCGACATCAAAAGCCAAGTTGGTAAACATCAATCCAATGTCGGCTCTCTCTTCGATAATTAACGGATTGACCTCTGTCGTGGTACACGCAACCAGTTCCACTTCAGTCGCAGGGAATTGTTGACTGAACTGACTAAGGATCTTAGATAGATTCGGGACCAATAGTGAATCATCTAATGCAATTTTGATGAGCCCCTCTTCACCACTGCCCATCGCACTAACCGTCACATTCAGATCTTCAACCTGAAGCACGATCGCTTTCACCTGTTTAAATAACTGCTCGCCCGCTTTGGTTAGTGAAGGCTTTCGAGTCGAACGATCAAAAAGCTCAACATTAAAATCTATTTCAAGATTACTGATGCCTTGGCTCACCGCCGACTGCACCTTCCCCAAATGACGAGCACTGGCAGAAAATGACCCTAATTCAACGGCATACACAAACATTTTCAGTTGTTCAATGTTGTACATTCGGTGTCTCCCAAAACTTACTATCACTATATGTGATGCTAACTATCTTTATATTATCACTTAAGTAGATATTATTTAGCCAAGTCATTAGCCCATCGGCGGCTATTTAATCGTAAAGAGAGTTAGAAAAATGTCACATAAAGAACGCATGTTGCACATGGTGCTATTTGAATTGGTTGCTTTGGTTTTGATGGCAGGGCTTGCAACCTATATTACAGGAAACGGCGCAGGTGAAATGGCAGGCTTAGCGCTCGCAATATCATTGATAGCGATGGCTTGGAACTACGTTTACAACTATGGCTACGACAAAATTTACGGAGCAGACCGAAGCAAAAGAACCACGAAAACACGTATCCTGCACGGATTAGGTTTTGAGCTTGGCTTAATGACAGTGACTCTACCTGTCTTGATGTGGGTTCTACAACTCGACTTCCTAACCGTACTGATCATGGACATCGGCCTAGTTATTTTCTTCGTACTTTACGCGATTGCGTTCAACTGGGCGTATGACTCGGTTCGATATCAATTGGTTGCGAAAGGAAAAGTGGCAGCTCTGGTTTAGAGCTGCATACATTCAAATAAAAAGGGGCTAACTGGTAATCAGTCATCGTAAAAAGGAGAATAAATACGATGACCACATAAGCATAGACGGACGGGTCACATATCAGTTAGCCCATGAGTTTACTCTAACAATCTAAGCTGTCATGCGCCTGACATGACAGCAATTAAACTTCGATGAAATCTCAGGTCATTCAATCAACTCACCATGAACAGAGGCACGTTGGTTTTACTCAATAATCTTCTGGTAACGCCACCCAGCATCTGTTGATGCATCTTCTTATGAGCAAGAGCGCCAGCCACTATCAAGTCAGCATGAAACTGCTCTGCATGAGCAAGGATCGCTTGAGGCGTTTTTATTCTGCCCTCTTTAAACGAAATACACTCCACTTCGATATTATGTAGCCCCAAATAGCGCTTTAAATCTTGTTGATTAGGCTTTTTGTTGAGTGAACGCTCACTGGTTACCACCACGATGTTTTTTGCTTTTCTAAGCAATGGCATCACTGCTTTCACAGCCCTCGCACCTGGATCATCTCCATTCCAAGCAATCATAATGCATTCCGGGTTAAAGCTTTTTTGCTCACGTGGCATCAGTAAGATGGGGCGACTGCCATGTTCTATCGCCACGTCAAAACTCACGCTACTTTTGCCATTGAGCGGTTTAGGGATAATGATTAAGTCAGACACCTTACCGCGCTCAGAGACTACATCCGCTCGATAACCCGTTAGATTATGCCATTGGGCACTCACGAGTTTATTGGCGTCGTTCATCACTAAGTTATCACTGTCGCACAGTGGCACTTCGAGCTTGTCGCACAAGGTGGTGAACTCAAGCTCAGACTGGTTCATATCTTCTGCAACGTAGTTATTCACCAATTGATCAATACGGCTAAGCCATTTACTTGGTAGCAATTGGCGCTCTTCTGGCATTAACTGTTGCGGGCTAATTTGGGCGTGCAATACATCCAAGTGCGCACCAAAATACCGAGCAACACTCAATGCACCTTCTAACCTTTCAGCGGAGTTTGCCGTAGAAGCAAAAGGCATAATAATAGTTCGAATCGTCATAATTACTTTCCTTCCATTATCCAATCGGCCAAGGCAGATCAACCGCCTCTTGCAACAAGCCAATCGGTAAATCCAAAACCATTAGGTGAGTTAGACCCAGTAAGAACCCTGTCGCAGCAACCGTTACCGATGCGGAACGTATCAAGCTCAACCCTGCTTTACTCATCAAGAACAGGCAGAAGAACGCGCTAATAGAAATCACGTAGCCGACAAAGTAACAACCAAGGATCAACGCACCGAGCCAGTACAGGTAATGCATCATGCTGATGCTGTTGGTATCAAAGGCATAGCCTTGCTCATACTCGTTATCAAAATAGACAGCATCGCCTTCTGGCTTGGTCAGCAGTTGGAATAGCACCACCGAAGACAATACCCACATAATACTGGCAATGATGATGGTGAACACGCCACCTAAAAAGCTCTGTTGGTAGCCATCGTAAATGCCGTACATAAACGCGATGTTGACCAAGGCAGCGAAGATAACCTGAGGCTTGCGGTAACTGATTCTTACTGAAGGTTGAGCAGTTTCAATCGAAGCGTCTTGTGCTTCGCTTTGCTTGTTCTTCTTCGCGCTTTGACGCCACATGAAGAACAGAGAGAAGACAGTCAGCGCACCAATAATCATCACACCCGGGCGTAGTAAGAATGCAGCACCATCAAACTGAACCGCTTGGTATAGGTAGGTCTCCATGCCGTTGGCCAATACAAAACCAATCAAGAACGCAGGGCGAGGCCAGTCGAAACGCTTCATCAGCACACCCAGCGTACCGATGCCTAATAGGGTCACTAAGTCGCCAAGGTCGCGTGTTGCTTGGAATGCAGCAAAACAAATCACCATCACCATGAATGGGGCAAGCAAGGTGTAACGAACCGTGGTCAGCCTAGCCACCCAAGGTGAAATCAGCATACAAGCACCAGCACCAAACACGTTCGCTAATGCCAAAGACCACACGATAGTGTAAGTAATATCGAGGTCAGTACTCACCATCGCAGGACCCGGTTCTAAACCCACCAACACCATGCCGCCAAGGAATACTGCCATGCTACCCGAACCTGGAATACCGAATAACAGCGTAGGGACTAAGCCACCACCCTCTTTCGCATTGTTCGACGATTCAGGTGCGATAACACCACGCACATCACCTTTACCGAATTCAGGATCTTTCTTAGTCGTTTGCACCGCATGACCATAAGCGATCCAGTCCACGACACTGCCACCAAGGCCGGGAAGTGCACCAACAATACAGCCGATTACACTACAACGCACTGCGAGCCATTTGTTTTCCAAGAAGTCACGAACGCCCGCAGACCAACCCTTGCCAAGTTTACTAGCATTGGCGATTGGCTTATTTTGACGAAGCAGATCGATAATCTCAGGAAGCGCAAAAATACCTAAGCCAACGACTACCAGAGGAATGCCGTCCATTAGGTAGAAGTTGTCAAAGGTCATTCGATATTCGCCAGTTGCAGGGGCACTACCGACACTGCCAAGCAATACACCCATGCCACACGCCGACAAACCTTTTACCAAGCTCTTACCTGCCAACGCACCGACCATGCTCAAACCTAATAAGGTCAGCATGAACAACTCACCAGAACCAAAAGCGAGGATCACTGGTCGAGCGATCAACACAAACCCTGTCAGTATCACCGCACCGAACAAACCACCGAAAAGCGATGAAGTAAACGCGGCAGAAAGCGCACGAGCCGCCTCGCCTTTCTTCGCCATTGGGAAGCCATCAAGCACGGTTGCTTGTGAGCCGCTTGAGCCCGGGATCCCCATTAATACGGAAGTGAATGTATCGGAAGTGGGAATAACCGCAACCAAGCCGATAAGCATCGCCAAGGCTGAAATTGGGTCCATGCCATACAAGAACGGCAGCAGTAATGATAAGCCTGCAATGCCGCCAAGCCCCGGAAAGATACCAATCGCGAGACCCAGCAATACACCACCTAACATAAAGGTGATGTGCTGAACGCTTAATATGGTTTCCAGTGCAGCAAAGAGTTCGTTAAACATCGTTGAATCCTTTCTATCATGAGACTCACTTTCGCTTTCGTGACCACTGCTTTCCTGAGCCCTTGATGCACAAAGCCCTACGGTGTTACCCGTACAGCGGCGATACAATGGGAGTGAAGCACTCACTGAGTTAACGATTTAATCGAATAACTCGTTAGCTACGTTGCGACAGAGAAAGTGAGATGAAAAGGCGTGAGCCACGATCTTGCGTCGCGGTCTCACTGCCAGTTAATACTGAGCGTTGTTAAGACTCATATTTTCTTGGGCTTCTGGATAGCCTGTTTAGAAACGAGTGTTGTAGTTTGTAGTGAGCCAATTTCTGACCCATTCAAGGTTGCTTTCATCAAGCGACATAGCCGCTTTAAGTGCGAGTTGTGCTTGTTCGCCAGTCAGCTGAGGGTAATCACCCAATACTTCGACGGCACGTTTTTGAAAATCAGGTTGAGAGACTAATTCAGAAGCCGATGCGCGCCATGCTGCAACTATCTCTTCTGGTGTCGACTTAGGCACAAAAATCATCTTCTGAGCGGCAAACCCGGCCATAAAGAATGAGCGCCAAACCGCATAGCCTTGTGTTTCTGCTTCTTCAGGGTGGAACAACTGGTACACCTCAGCGAAGTGCGGAAGCTCTGGGAAGTTAGGATCACGCTTTAGCTTGCCGTCTTCACCCAATACACCGAAGCTAAACAAAGGAATCGCTTTACCTTCATTGACTAACGGTGTCACTTTGTCGATGTAAGATGAGCTGGTTTGAGAATCGATATTCACTTCGCCGCGCTCGAATGCCAGTCGACCCGCACCACGCCCTTGCATGCCGAAAATCGCTTGTACCTCCAAACCAAGTAGATCCATGGCTAGCAGTGGTACCAAGTCAATTGAGGTCGCACCTTGGCTTGCGTATTGAAACTTGATTTGGTCTTTCTTATCGAAAAGATCTTGTACATTCTCGATGCCCGTTTTAGGCGAAACATACACAACGCCGCCAGTTGGGGATGCGAGAATCACGCTCCAATCGTTGTAGTCGTAACGAACTCGGCGATCTTGAAGAAGATAGGGATATTGGGTTGATGCCGAGCTTGCAAAGATGTTGAGGCCGTTGTCTTTCGCACGGCGAGCAAATTGGTTAGCGCCTTTTGTTGAGCCGCCACCCGGGATGTTTTTCACCACCACTACTGGATTGCCCGGTAACGATTGAGACAAATAAGGTGCATAGAAACGCCCCCATGTATCGGTACCGCCGCCCTCTTTGTAAGGCATCACAAACTCGACACGCTCACCTTTAAACGAAACCTCTTCGGCTTGTGCGTGATGAGATAATGCCCCGACACCAAGTAGCGTGACCAAGAGTGATTGGCAAACTTTTAGCTTAGACAATTTTTGAGTCATAAGAAAAGAACCGTTCGAGAATAACGAACCCTTAGTAGAAGATTGTGTATTTTCGGGTAGTTGTACGTTCAGCATCGTGCCTCCTAATATCCTTTTTACTGCGTGTTACCTGCAGCTGGACTGTTTTTTGTGGTTTCTGACAAATTAGTCACCGAACCTGTCATCCAACTGACACGCTGCACTTTGATAACAAAAGTGTTACAAAGATCGCCCTTTAAGGCACAAAAACAGAGCACCGCGCGCCGAATTGGTGCAGTAAACCTCGAGGTTTTACTAGGGTCCGGGGAAGATATTAGAACGAACAAAGAATATGAGTGTAAGTGTGAATGTGAGAATGAAAAAAAATCGCCAACCCAATGGCCAGCGATTATGAATACGCATTAAAGCAGCTTGAGATTAAAACGTCGGGTAAACCTGACCTTTGAACAGTGGGCGCGCTGTACGCACCAAAGCCGCTTGACGAACCGCAGGCTCAATTTCCCCTGGCTCTACTTTGATATTGACTTGGATTTGTCCACTAGGGTGCTCAATAACGACCGTTTCAGAGTTAATGCCTTGGCACACTTCATGCGCGACAGTACCCGGAATCATGCAAGCCGCCGCAACACAGATCCCGCCCGTCACAGCATGGCTAGCATGACAGTTTTGAGGAACAAAGTAGCGAGAGGTAATGTGTCCGTCTTGAGTTGGTGGTGATAACAAAGACACTTTAGGCACCACGCTTCCTGTCACATCACCCATGCCCATTAAGCGACCTGCAGATAAACGGATAGACTCGATGCGCTCAAGTAACTCGGCATTATCATCGAGTTGTTGCTTGGTCTCGTTACCCGCTAAGCCAAAGTCTTTGGCATTAATGTGCACCATAGGCACAGCTGCATCCAAGCAAGAAACTTCAACACCTTTGACTTGATCACGCACGTTGCCTGTTGGGAATAGCTTGCCCGTTTTCGAGCCGCCAACATCTAAGAAGTTAAGCAAAACTGGTGAGCCAGTTCCAGGAACACCGTCCACACGCACATCACCGTCATAACGTAAATGGCCATTTGGGCTTTCGGCGGAAACTTCGATAATAGTATTGGTGTTGATGTTTCTGACACGCAACATGGTCGATGGACTGCTTAACTTAACCAAATTATTTTCACTGGCGAACGCCACGATGCCTGAGAGAATATTGCCGCACGAAGGTTTGGTATCGACTTCTTTCTTATCGACCGCGACCTGAGCAAAGAGATAATCTAAATCTGTCCCTTCTTGCTCCGACTTAGACACAATTGCGACCTTGCTCGTCAGTGACGTGCCGCCGCCGATGCCATTGATTTGTTGGCCTTCGCCTGAACCCATAATACGCACAAGCAGATCGTCTCTCTCTTGCTCACTTTCAGGTAAATCACTCGCTAGAAAGTACGCGCCTTTCGATGTGCCACCGCGGATCAACATGCAGGAAATATTCTCGTTCATGACCGTGTTCAACCTCTTACTCTTGAAGTGAAAGAGCAATTCCATGCTCATTTTTGGACTTCAAGAGTAAAAAACGAAACTGTCATGTAGCTGACTCGGCGGTATTTCGGTTGAATGACCAAGCCAAGATCGGGTTGCTGCAAAGCAATCGAATTAACTACCAACTAAACTAATCGTAGCTTTTAAGAGCGCTCTCCCATTCGGTTATCACTAAGGATTTTTTGCTTTGATCCGAGAAGATCAACAGGCTGACATCTAACGGAAGGGGCTTGAGTTGATTGGCAAACTGCTCACGTAAAACCGCTGCCGATTTAGCACTTTTTATATCGGTACGCACCGGGGGCATATTGGTTTCTTTTGCCATCAGCTTCTGCCCTGAATAGGAAAATAAGTAATCAATAAAGGTTTGAGCTTGTTCTAGCCTAGGCGTGGTTTTATTAATAAATGCAGTTCGAATGACCACAGGTGTGTAGTCGTTGGCCGCCACAATCACCACATCTTTGTGCTTCGATTCCCACGAGTTCGCATACGAGCCCATGATGTTGTAGGCAATCGCAATATCACCATCAGTCAGCGCTTGGAGCATCGACGCAGAGCTATCAAAGGTGCGAGCCTGATGGAGATTAAACAGCTCCAAGAATTGTCCGTAGTTACTCGTTTGAGCGCGTTCAAAGGACCAAAGCAGATAACCGATACCAACATCTCGAATATCAAACAGCCCTATTTTCCCCATCAGTTCTTCACTATGGAGGCGAATAAAACTCAACAGTTCGACACGGCTCAACGGGACTTCCTTTCCTTCAAGAAAAGACTCATTAAACACGATCACAGCAGGTTCATAGCTAAAACCAAACAGCTCATTTCGCCACTGGCTCCAGTGGGGAACAATACCCGATTGAGAGCCATAGCCCGGCACATTTATTTGGTAAGGCAGAGCATAACCATCATTAACAAGTCGCAATTGTAAATCCATCACCGAACTGATGGTGATGTCGGGTTGGTCCGGCTTTTGGTCTCGGATATGAGCATCTAATACATTGCTGCTCATCGCTTGATAGCGCACGGTTATTTCTGGGTTTCGACGCTGGAAATCATCGAGCAGTGGCTTCATTTCTGACAAATAGGCTGCACCATAGATCACCAACGCATCTTCATTGCCATCACCTTGGTTGCTATTGTCTTGGTGAACAGAGTCTTGAAGAACCGAATCTTGGGGACCTGAGCCTTGATTAGCTTGTGCGGTGGCATTGGTAACGAATAGAGTGCTTGCTAACAACACCGCCGAAGTTAGCCCTGCGATCCAAATCCGTAAAGATTTCATCATTAAACCTCCCACCAATAGGTATGCGGGAACTGGACTTTCACCGTGAGGCCGCGATTATCCGTTTCGCCTGATGTAGTGTCTTCCAAGCTCAGAATTGCATTGGATTTTTGAGCAACATCTAACGCGATACTCATCCCTAGCCCTGTGCCTTGGCTAATCGCATTCGCGCTGCGATAAAACTTCTCGAACACATGAGGCTTATCTTGCTCATCAATGCCCGGCCCGAAATCGCGAATGTACAGCACCGCTTTGCTGCCTTGCTGTACTAATTCAACCTCGATAGTGCTGTCTTTGGGTGAATACTTGATTGAGTTTTCAATGAGATTCGTCAGCATCTGAGTTAAGGCGAAGCTATCGCCTCGAATGTAAAATTTAAGTGATTCTATGTAGCTCAATTCGATGTCTTTATTGAGTGCATTCATCGCCAAGCCACGGCTGGTTTGCTTCACTAGCTCATTAAAATCAATCTCTGTGGGCTCAATACTTTGGTAGCGATGGCGAATCGTTGCATGGTTCAATAGCTGCTCTACCGTACGCTCAAGCACCTCACATGCGCCAGTGACTTTATCTAAGTAATCGAGTGTGTGGCTGTCATTGGCTTTGCTTTTGGCCAGTTCGATTTGAGCTTTAATACCAGCGATTGGCGTCTTTAATTGATGAGCAGCTTCGCCAGTAAAGTTCTTAAGGTTGGTTAAGTTCTTATCGAGTTGAGACATAAACACATTGATGGTATCGACCAAATGCTCGACCTCTTCCGGCGCATCGAGATTAATAGGGGTTAAGTCGAGATTCGATCGCCTCTCCATCTTATTGTTAATCTCATTGACCGGCTTGAGCACCTTTACAATCAACACAAAGATGACCAATAGTGCACTTAGCATCACCGCGAGCAGTAGCTTAACCGCGTGGTCCGAGAGCTGCTTCTCCCATACTTGCCTCGCTTGTGTGGTTTGCCCCACAAGCACGTAAATGTTTTGCGGCCCTTCACGGGTATTCATGATGCGACTGACCAAAGACAAACGCACCCATTCATCTTTAAAGGTTAAGTAATAATAAGCAGCCTCTGGTTCGAGCTTAATCTGATACTGGTCGATTTGGTCACGCACTAACTGATCATCAAGCAATTCTTTATAACCCGTGATGTAACCAGACTCCGATGAATTCGAAGAACTAGCAACCAGATAGAAAACCTTATCTCTAGGGGAATCAGCCAGCGATTTGAAGGCCGCGGTGGGGATGTCGACACTGAATGTTAAACCATTAAAACGAACCTGCTCTATGATCTGCAGGGCGGCGTTATTCAACTGGCGATCATAAAACATCTGAGTGGTTTGATAGGCGTAGCGCTTTACCGCAACCAAAGTGAGCAAACTAATCAGGCACAATAGACAGGTCGCTGAGAACAATAATTGAAATCTCAGCGATTTTGTTCGAAAACGAAATCGGACAGGTTTGCTCAGTGCCGTCACCTAATACACCTCAGCTCAGTCTTCGACTTTATTGAGCACGTAACCAAGGCCACGCAGGGTTTTGATCTCAACATTGCTATTGGCTAGCGCCTTCCTCAAACGACCAACGTAGGTTTCAATCGCATTAGTGTTGGGTGGGTTATCGAAGTTATATAAGTGGTCGATGATCTCTTCTTTGCTCATCACACGGTTGAGGTGGTTCAGGAAGATTTCTAATAAGCGATATTCACGCTGTTTAAGCTCAATGACCTCGCCCTTCACTTTCACAATGCAACCTGCACTGTCGAACTCAATGTCACCAAACGTCACTGTGTTCTGATCGCTGCCTTGACGACGTCGAACGATCGCGCGACAGCGGGCTTCCAACTCACCAAAATCAAAAGGCTTAGTGAGATAATCATCAGCGCCCAGATCCAAAAGCTGAATTCGGTCAAACACTTCACTGCGCGCGGTAAGAATGAGAACAGGGGTATCAGACGATTGGCGAATACGTTTAATGATCTGCTCACCCGATTTATTGGGCAGGTTTAGATCGAGGATCACTAAATCAAAATCGGTATGGCTAATCATGGCGAATGCGACCGCCCCATCGTAGGCACAATCAACACCATGACCTAGGTCGATAAAGCGCTGTTCTATTGCTTCACTGATCAGACGATCATCTTCAACTACCAATATTCGCATCTTATCCCCCGCTTAAATAAGACGATTGTTCTCAAGTATGATGGCAATTTCAATAACAAAAGTAACAATAATAAAACAAAGTCCAGTATCACATCACATTTAGAACATTCTGTTCAGTACAGATGTTAAGGCGCGTTAAATATCATCAAGCTACGTCTAATAATCCGCCACTCACGAAGTAGCATCACAAATCCAAACATAAACTCCTCGTACCAGTTGCGCATTCATTTACATATAGGTAGTTTGAGCGGCTTCGCAACCTATCAATTCGAGCAATGACGTTCATGCGAGCATCTTTTTCGAGCAAAAGTGTTCGGATTAACATTTCAAGTGACTTTAATTAACAATTTTATGCTCAAACGCTCACTTTTGATGTTCGTTTATTTTCGAGTTCGCAAATATATGCACAATACACGTGCTAGATAAGCAAAACTAAAAAGGACTCGAACATGACAACAAACAAACACCCTTCTTTATTTGGGCAATGCTTGGCTGAATTTATCGGTACAGGATTACTCATATTCTTTGGCGTTGGCTGTGTGGCCGCTCTGGTATTAACTGGTGCGACATTCGGACAATGGGAAATCAGCATCATCTGGGGCTTCGGTGTTGCGATTGCAATTTACTGTACTGCCGGCGTTTCAGGCGCACACATCAACCCAGCCGTAACGATTGCACTGGCCATGTTCCATGGCTTCGATAAAGCGAAAGTGGTGCCTTACATCATTTCGCAACTGCTTGGCGCTTTCTGCTCTGCAGCATTGGTTTACAGCCTGTACAGCAACCTATTTACTGACTACGAAATCGCACATAACTTCGTTCGTAGCAGCCAAGACGCACTATCAACTGCTGGTATCTTCTCGACTTACCCACATGCTTCACTCTCTTTCTTCGGCGCTTTTGCTGTGGAATTCGTGATTACAGCAGTGTTGATGTTTGCCATTTTAGCGTTAGGTGATGAGAACAACGGCGCGTCTCGCGGTGCAATGAACCCTCTACTGATCGGTATTCTTATCGCGGTTATCGGTGGTTCTTTAGGTCCACTGACGGGCTTTGCAATGAACCCTGCTCGTGACTTCGGACCAAAACTGTTCGCTTACTTTGCAGGTTGGGATTTCGCACTAAGCGGTGCTCGTGATATTCCTTACTTCATCGTTCCAATTCTTGCTCCAATTGCTGGTGCGTGTTTTGGTGGTTGGTTGTACCCACGTGTTATCGGTGCTTACCTACCAGTAGAAGGCCAAGGCTGCACAATTCCAAACCAATGTGAAACAGAAGAAGAAGCTGAACAAGCTCAAGCTTAATTCCTAAGCGACCCTACATTTACTAAAATATAAATAACAAAAGAAAAAGGACTCTTACCATGACCGAGCAAAAATACATTGTTGCCCTAGACCAAGGAACAACAAGTTCACGCGCCGTAATTCTCGACCATGATGCAAATATCGTCAGTTCTTCTCAGCGAGAGTTTACCCAGATTTATCCTAAAGCTGGCTGGGTTGAGCATGATCCAATGGAAATTTGGGCGACTCAAAGCTCTACATTGGTTGAAGCTTTGGCTAAAGCAGGCATTCGCAGCGATGAGCTAGCCGGCATTGGTATCACCAACCAACGTGAAACTACTATTGTATGGAACAAAGAGACAGGCAAACCGGTTTACAACGCAATCGTATGGCAGTGTCGCCGAACTGCCGACATCTGTGAAGACCTTAAAGCGCGTGGCCTAGAAGACTACGTACGTGACAATACTGGCTTAGTCCTTGACCCGTATTTCTCAGGTACCAAAGTAAAATGGATTCTAGACAACGTTGAAGGCGCTCGCGAAGACGCTGAAGCTGGCAAACTACTGTTCGGTACGGTTGATACTTGGTTGGTTTGGAAGATGACTCAAGGACGTGTTCACGTTACGGATTACACTAACGCGTCACGTACTATGTTGTTCAACATCAACGACCTATGCTGGGATCAAAAGCTACTTGATGAAATGGGGATCCCGTCATCAATGATGCCAGAAGTGAAGCGTTCTTCTGAAGTTTACGGTCAAACGAACCTTGGTGGTAAAGGCGGTACTCGTATTCCAATCGCGGGTATTGCGGGTGACCAACAAGCTGCACTTTACGGTCAAATGTGTGTAGAAGCAGGCCAAGCTAAGAACACTTATGGTACTGGTTGTTTCCTTCTAATGAACACAGGCCAAGAGAAAGTCACATCGAAAAACGGCCTTCTAACCACACTGGCATGTGGCCCTAAAGGCGAACCTGCATACGCACTGGAAGGTGCAGTATTCATGGGCGGCGCATCAATCCAATGGCTACGTGATGAAATGAAACTACTGGCTGGCGCAGAAGACTCTGAGTACTTCGCAACCAAAGTAGATTCTTCAAACGGCGTTTACGTAGTCCCTGCGTTTACTGGTTTAGGCGCACCATACTGGGATGCTTACGCTCGCGGTACGATTGTTGGCCTGACTCGTGGTGTTAACTCTAACCACATCATCCGTGCAACCTTGGAAGGTATTGCTTACCAAACGCGTGACGTACTAGACGCGATGCAAGCGGACTCTGGCATCAAGCTAGCAAACCTACGTGTTGATGGCGGCGCAGTAGCGAACAACTTCCTAATGCAATTCCAATCAGACGTACTAGATACAGAAGTTCACCGTCCTGAAGTAACGGAAGTAACGGCTCTGGGTGCAGCATACCTTGCTGGTCTAGCAGTTGGTTTCTGGGACAGCATCGATGAGCTTCAAGACAAAGCAGTACTAGACCGTACGTTCTTGCCACACCACGATGAAGAGAAGCGTAACCGCCGTTACAAAGGTTGGAAGCGTGCTATCAAGTGTGCACAAGTTTGGTCTGAACTACACGATGACGACGAAGAGTAAAATCGAGCGTTCGAATAATCACTCTCTTATCGATTGAATTGTTCGTTCCTCAGTAAACGAAACTAAAAAGAGCACTATTTTGTGCTCTTTTTTGCGTTTGGGGCCTTTTTTTCATGTTTTGATCAACGTTTTTGCGGTTTAGACATAATTCCTTACCATCATTACTTCTCTCTGAGTATCAATTCGAGCACAATAGCGCGAGGTAATATTTAGAATTAGGTGCGCTAAAGTATTGCAGCGCGCAGGGAGTGGTAAGTTAAGTGAAGCAAATACCAAGACACCAGCAGATTGTAGACCTGGTAAAAACACAAGGATATGTGAGCACAGAAGAGCTCGTTGAAAAATTCGATGTCAGCCCACAAACCATCAGACGAGACCTCAATGAGCTGGCTGATAGCAACAAAATCCGTCGTTATCACGGTGGTGCAACCATTCCTCTTAGCTCAGAAAACACCTCTTACAACACGCGTAAAGCGCTTAACTTCAATGAAAAAGATGTGATTGCCGACGAGCTGGTTAAACACATTCCAGATGGTGCAACCTTGTTCGTTGATATCGGCACCACACCAGAATCAGTGGCACGTGCACTCAATAAAAACCACAAACAACTCAGAGTCGTGACTAACAACATCAACGTTGCCAGTATCCTGCTACCAAACCCAGAGATAAAGGTTATCTTGGCAGGTGGCGAAGTGAGAAACCGTGATGGCGGTATCGTGGGTGAAGCAACACTCGATTTCGTGAAGCAGTTCCGCCTCGATTTCGGCATTCTAGGGATCAGCGGCATCGACTTTGACGGCTCACTGCTTGATTTTGACTACCATGAAGTTCGAGTGAAGCAAGCTATCATCGAAAACAGCCGCAGCATCTTCTTAGCCGTCGACCACACTAAGTTTGGTCGTAACGCGATGGTTAAGCTCGGCAATATCTCTCAGGCCCACATGGTGTTTACTAATAAGCAGCCACCAGAAGAGATCCTGAACATCCTCAAGGATTCATCGATCCCATTGGAAGTGATCGAGACCGCGTCTCAACCACTAGCGTCGGACGAATAAAAAAACGCTCAGAAATCGTGTTCATTAAAAGAGCCCATTATTGATAGATCACTTTATCGATAATGGGCTTTTTTGTTACTTGGAAAGTCGCACTTGAACATGATTAATATCACTTCTATGCTCGAATGAGAGTTATTTGGAACCTTCGCTGTCATAAGCGAAGGTTTTTTTATGCGCAAATCACATAAAACGCGCATAAACGAAAATAATAAATGACCGCAAACGAAAGTTAATATACGATTCAATTATGTTCTAAAATGCTCGTTCGCTCAGAAAGAGGTCAAAACCATGAGTGCTCAACAAACTAATTCAAACAATAGTACATCTTCAACTCTAGACTTAATCGTTATTGGCGGCGGCATCAATGGTGCGGGTATCGCGGCAGACGCTGCTGGTCGTGGTCTAAACGTTGGTTTATACGAAGCAAATGATTTCGCGTCTGCGACGTCTTCTGCTAGCTCAAAGCTTATCCACGGTGGCCTACGCTACCTTGAACATTACGAATTTCGTTTGGTTTCGGAAGCACTCGCTGAACGTGAAGTCTTGTTAAGAAAAGCGCCTCACGTTGCTCAGCCAATGCGTTTCCGTTTACCTCATCGACCATTTTTACGCCCAGCTTGGATGATTCGCTGTGGCCTATTCCTTTACGATAACTTGGGTAAGCGCACCACTCTTCCTGGAAGTAAGACAGTCAACCTAGCAAAATCAGGGCTACTGAAACCAGAAATGAAGACAGGCTTCGAATACTCAGATTGCTGGGTTGATGATGCTCGTATGGTATTGCTCAACGTGTTGGCAGCAAAAGAAAACAACGCAGAAGTACGTAACTACTGCCGTGTTGAAAAAGCGCACCGCGAAGGTGGTATTTGGCATGTGACGATCCTTGATGTGATGACAAACCAACGCTTTGAACGCAAAGCAAGAGCGCTTGTTAACGCTGCAGGCCCTTGGGTTAAGCAGTTCTTTGATGATGGGTTAGAGCAGGCTTCGCCTCGTAATATTCGTCTGATCAAAGGCTCGCACATTGTTGTGCCACGCATTCACGACGAACCACAAGCGTACATTCTGCAAAACAAAGACAATCGTATTGTGTTCATGATCCCTTACCTAGATAAGTTCTCGATCATCGGCACTACCGACCTTGAATACAAAGGCGACCCACGTAACGTCGCAATTGATGATGTCGAAGTAGATTACTTGATTGATATCGTTAACCAGCACTTTGTTAAACAGCTTGGCCGTGAAGACGTGGTTTGGACATACAGTGGCGTAAGGCCGCTTTGTGACGACGAATCTGATTCACCACAAGCGATCACTCGTGACTACACATTGGAATTGGACGCAGAGCTAGATCAAGCACCACTGCTTTCGATCTTCGGTGGCAAGTTGACCACTTATCGTAAACTCGGCGAAGCGGCACTGAACAAGCTAGAACCACACCTAACCAACATGGGCGCACCATGGACAGCGAACGACACGCTTCCAGGCGGTAACTTTAGTTGCAGCAGAGAGCAGCTTGCGAAGATGATCCACACGAAATACCCTTGGGCATCTGAAGCGTTATTACTTCGCTACGTGACTCAATTTGGTACTTACACATGGAAACTATTGGAAGGCGCAAATAGCGAAGCTGACCTTGGCATCCAGTTCTCAAGCGAAGCCCATGGCGTTTATCAAGTTGAAATCGATTACTTGATTAATGAAGAGATGGCGATGACTGACGAAGACATCTTGTGGCGCAGAACCAAACTTGGCTTATACATGAGCGAATCCGAGCAGCAAGCGGTGACGGATTACCTGAAAGAGAAACTACAAAGCAAGGTAGTGAGCTTTTCTCAAGTAGGCTAACCCCACCAGCCTAAGCATGGTTCAAGAACATACTTAACAACGAAGCTTAGCGTCCCCCGCGCTAAGCTTTTTTATTGCCTGCTATTCCGACCTAAGAACTCGATTGATCGTCTCCTTCGCACGGACTGAGGCTTTGTTCACTCCCCCATTTTCAACAAAAACTAAATAGTGTTTTATTAATCCGGTTGATTATCAACTTCATAAAAGGTTGCTATTCTTTACCTCAATGAAACGACACATTTAAAAACGCTCACCATGTCAGCGCTTTAATAAGGAATCTATTCCATGCAAAAAGTTATTCTGATCACAGGCTCTACCGATGGTATCGGCTTCGAAACGGCAAAAGTACTTGTTCAACAAGGTCACCACGTTTTATTGCATGGACGTAACCCAAGCAAACTCAAAGACGTAGAGCAGCAACTTGTGGCTATCTCTGCGGAAGCGAAAATTCAAAGTTACGTGGCAGACTTGTCTGTTCTGGCTGATGTGGATGCGTTGGCTGACAAAGTAATTGCTGAGCGCGATAAGATTGATGTACTGATTAACAACGCAGGTGTGTTCAACACTCCGAACCCAATCACTAAAGACGGTTTAGATGTTCGTTTTGTTGTGAATACCATTTCACCATACCATCTGACTAAACGTCTGCTACCTGTACTCGATGCATCTAGCCGAGTGGTGAACCTGTCTTCAGCCGCGCAAGCAGCAGTGAACATCGAAGCGCTAGAAGGTAAGAAACCAATGTCTGATGGTGACGCTTACGCACAAAGCAAGCTTGCGATCACTATGTGGACTCGTGAGATGGCAAAAGAGTTAGGCTCTACGGGGCCAATGGTGGTTGCTGTCAACCCAGCTTCGTTACTAGGCAGCAAGATGGTGAAAGACGCTTATGGCATTGCAGGCGGCGACCTAAGCATCGGTTCTGATATTCTGGTTCGCGCATCATTGTCTAATGAGTTCGCACAAGCAGGCGGTCAATACTTTGATAACGACAACAACACGTTTGCTAACCCGCACCCAGATGCGATTTACGGCGATAAGTCACAACAAGTTGTCGCTAAAATTGAAGAGATCATCAAAGCAACGCTTTCTTAATGACAGCTATGCTCAAGTGATTTTCTGATTCCAAGAAAAAGCCCTACGTGACTA
>NZ_JBFRVD010000037.1:60214-130442 GCF_041474985.1 Vibrio sp. 10N.222.49.C9
TAGTCACGTAGGGCTTTTTCGTTAAATCTATCTGATTCTACTTTTGTTCCCAATACGGTGGATTACCATAATATTCAGAGAAGTAGTCAATGAAGGCTCTCACCTTTGGTGCAAGTAACCTTGTGCTTGGGTACACAGCCCAAATTGCAGGCTCTGATGTTAATGGGTAATCTTCTAATATTTGAACTAGCTGACCGCTTTTCAGTTGTTCATAGGCACACCAATTCGATGTCACCGTGATCCCCATACCACCTGAGGCTGCGTCACGCAGTGCTTCCCCGTTATCTGCCCTGAACGACCCAGATGCCTTAATCGTCTTAGGCCCGCTTTCAGTATTGAAGGTCCAGTTTTCTAAACCAATTAAGCTAATACATTGATGATCGTTAAGATCTCGAGGTTTGGCTGGCTTACCATATTTGATTAAGTAATCAGGCGATGCACACACAATACGCTTGTCTGTCGCAAGTTTTCGGGCAATCAGTGTCGAGTCTTTCAGCTCCGAGATACGAATCGCGATATCAAAGCCACCCTCAACAACATCCACCATCGAATCTGATAGCCTGAGATCGACTTTTAACCCAGAGTAGCGCTCTAAGAATCCAGGTAAGGCAGGAACAAGATGCAAACGTCCAAAAGACGCAGATGCGGTAACTCGCAACGTTCCGGTTGGAGAATCACAACCCACACCGACCGCCGATTTGGCAGCATCCACGCTCGATAACACTTCTTCAGCATGAGGTAAGAATGCTTCCCCCTCTTCGGTTAAAGAGACCTTACGAGTGGTTCGGTGGACCAAGCGAACGCCTAAATTGTCTTCCAGTTTACTGATGTGCGAGCTTGCAACAGCAGGAGACAAACCAAGCTCTTGCCCAGCCATGCTGATGTTATGTGTGGAAGCTAAACGAACAAACAATTTGAGGTGTTCAATATTCATGAGATTACCAATAAAATCTTAAAAATCGCGTACCAGTAACCCTCATTATGCGTCATTCACATAATAATACAACGTATTAACTCAGTTGAATTGTGAAGAAGTGATTGAGCCAAAACGAAAAAAAACTCCCGAAGGAGTTTTTTTGTCTAAGTCTGCAATTCGCCATTTAGCTAGTCAGCAAAATTACCAACTCACTAGCCAGTTAAACGTGCATGCAGTGCATCTTTCAGTACAGAACGATCATGTTTCAGTTGGTGCATCGAGCCGTCATCAATGGGTGAATCTTTCAGCTCAAGCTTACGAATCTCTTTATCAAGGTTGTCGTACGTCTTCATGTCTGCTGCAAAGCCATCGTCAGTTTTAACAAGCTCAGCAATTTTATCTTTCATTTCAGGAAATTCGTGAACAAGAGAATGATTTTCACCTAGCATAGAAACCTCTTAAGTTGAGTAAAGTGATTGGTATTACGCATTCATTATTAACCTTAGCAAGGGAGTCAAATGACAAATGAGATCCAGTACACAGCGTAGAATATAGACAATTTAGATTCACAAATTTACAACATCCCCCTACAAAATCGAGGGTGTTAAATTGAATTGTCTCAGTAACGATATAGGCTCACGAGAATCATGAATTCTCGTAAGCACTACTTTTATCTTGTTGGATTTGAATCCAGCGAACAGGTCTAAATTTTGAATGAGACCTTTCAGCTATCAGTTATCTACCAGGCAAAAGTTTGAATCACGCTATCCTTCGCCATTGGATTAGATGTGATCGCATGATTCACCTTGGCTAAGAACTGCTCTCTAGAATCAAGTAGGAAGCCTTTCTGAGTCACGATGTTGTTACCGTGGTCACCCCAATAGAAAGTATCGATATTGAGGTTTTCGAGTAAGTATTTTTCCTCTTCTAAGATCTGAAGTTGAGTCGGCATGATGAACGTACCGTCATTAACTTGCTGCTCCAAAATCGTTCCTGGTTGTATTGCTAACGCCATTGGCGCTATCTGCTCAGGTTTCATGATATTCAGCAACCTTGTTGTCTCGACAATGTGCTCGCGGGAACGCTCACGACCGCCGAGTCCAAAAATAAACGACAATAGAGTTTCGATACCTGCCTCTTTTGCCAGTGCCATGCCCTCAATCGCTTGCTCTGGTGTCATACGCTTTTTGATATTATCGAGCACAACAGGATCACCAGACTCAAGACCCGCATACGCCATGCTCAACCCTGCACTTTTCAGCTCCTTAAGCTCACTCAAGCTCTTCCGACGGAAATCATTCAAACCGCTATAGAGTGATATTTTTCTACTTTCAGGAAAGGTGTGACGAAGCTTATCCAAGACCTTAAGCAGATAATCCGTACGAGCCGCCATCACGTTGCCATCAATAAGGAAAATCGATTCAACGTAAGGGTATATTAGGCGCGCTTCTTCAATATCTTTATACACGTCTTCAATGTCGCGAACCTTAAATCGCTTATCGCTGAACATATTACAGAACGTGCACGTGTTGATGCTGCAACCTAATGTGGTTTGAATAAGAATGCTCTTCGCCTCTATCCATGGACGATATACTTTTCCCTCATATTTCATATTGGTATCTCCGGTCTACAAGCACAGAGCGTGCGTGAATACACCAAAGCGTATCAACGTCAGCATTCGTTGATAATCCACAATATAGTCGAATCAGTTTTTAGATTTTGTAGAAAATAAAAAGCCTTGTGACAACACAAGGCTTTATAAGAAGTGGTTCTAGCAAGAGCAGCTAAAACATATTTGAAAGGACCAGTTAGCTACTGCACCCCTGAGTATGAACTCGATTCATGTCGTCACCGACTTGTGCTTCTTGAGAGCCCGTCGATTGGCACCCTGCCACGAATAACAGCGTTACAGATAAGATAAGCCATTTCATAATAAATCCTCTTTCGGTCATGACTAAAGCATAGTGCTTAAAAGCGCGGATACCTCAGTCATTAACTAAAACCTTACCTACCGATAAGGCCTTGGTTAATGAACAAAGCATCGCTTCTTTAACTAACGACCTGCTTTTGTACAAAAAACTTTCACTTCAACGAATGAAAATCGTACAAGAGCGAAAATAGGACAGCTATGGAACTAAGAATAAGAACTAGAAGTTAGTCACTCGTCGCCAAACGTACAGCCGCTTCTGCATGAATGGCTGTGGTATCAAACAAGGGAACATCAGTGTGTTGCTGCTGAATCAGGAGGGCGATTTCAGTACAGCCCAGAATAACGGCTTCTGCACCTTGTTGGCCTAGCTTCTCAATGATTTGACGGTATACATCTCGAGATTCTTCTTTTACTTGGCCTCGACACAGCTCTTGATAAATGATGTTGTGGACTTTCTCTCGGTCACTCTCATCAGGAATCACCACATCGATACCGAATTTGTTAGTCAGGCGGCCTTTATAGAAATCTTGTTCCATCGTGAAAGCCGTGCCGAGTAATCCGACTTTCTTCACTCCTTGTTCCAGCAACTTCTGCGCTGTGGTATCAGCGATGTGCAAGATAGGAATCGTGATCTTCTCTTCGATCTCAGGAACGACCTTATGCATGGTATTGGTACAGATCAGGATGAAGTCCGCTCCGGCTTTCTCTACCGATAAAGCCGCGTCCGATAAGATATCCGCCGTCTCAGCCCAGCGACCTTGATGTTGAAGCTTTTCTATCTCATCGAAGTTCACGCTGTACATACAAACCTTTGCAGAATTGAGCCCGCCGAGTGTGGCTTTAACGCCCTCGTTGATGGATTTGTAGTAGCTCACTGTCGACTCCCAACTCATACCGCCGAGCAAACCGATCGTTTTCATTTTGCTATTCCTTTAATTTCCGACTAACTCGATTAAACCGTCATGCATTGAAAATTTATAGTACGTTCTTGCTTAAAGCGAACCCATAACACCTTATTCCTTTCAAACGATTGCTTTCAAACCGTTCATTCCCAAAACCTCCGCTCACAAAAAAGGCTCGAATTTAAAATCCGAGCCTTTGAAGTTTTGACCAAGGGTATACTTGGCGTTAGTACACCTCACACCAATCGGATTTCATGTCGATCAGTGTCCAATCCTCTCTGGAATTCGCCTCATCTAGCGCTTTATCAAGCTTGCCAACGTGAGACTCACGATCGTACTGCCACTCGCGCTCAGCATCAGTGTGATGAACAATCATCGCCATTGAATTGGGTTGGCTCGTTGCCCATTGCATCATCGCTTGGTCACCGTCTGAGTTGCCGACCGCTAGAATAGGTTTCTTGCCGATAATATGCTGAATGTTAGTGACCTTTCCGGCTTTGTCATCAATGGTCAAAATCAACGAATCTTTGGTCACCGTTGGTTTGCCATCGTTGTAGCTGTAGTTGTATTTAAGCGCACTACCGATGATTTGCTCTGTAGGAATATTGTAAGCTTGTGGAGCCCACGCCCTCATGAAGTCAACGCCTCCGCCCGACACAATATAAGTCTTAAAGTCATGATCTTGCAGGTAAGTCAGCATCTCTTTCATTGGCTGATAAGTAAGGTCTGTGTAGGCTTTGTTGAAGCGTTTATCTTTTGTTACCGTCAGCCATTGCTCAACGTCTTGCTGGTATTGCTCAACAGTCATACCAGAATGTGTCGCCATGATGATTTTCAATAGCCCTTCTTCACCGCTGCCCAGAACGCTCTCAATATCATCTTCGAGTACAAACTTAAACGGTGCTTCGGTTTTCCATTCAGGGTGATCAGGCGCCATCTCTTTTACACGATCTAGTGTAAAGGCTAATTGGAAGTAATAAGGCTTTTCCGACCAAAGCGTACCGTCGTTATCGAACACGGCAATGCGATCTTCAATTGCCACGAACGTATCAGACTCAGCTTTAGTGGCTTGCCCAACAAAGTCGACGATAGCGGATTTGCTCTCGCTGTCCTTCCAAGAAGGCAGCAAGTTGGGATCACAATCCTTTGCAAAAGATGAGAAAGAGATGCTAGATAAAATCGCAACTGACAAAAGGGTTATTTTCTTCATAGCACTACCATGTTGTTGAATTATTTGTAGGGTTTAATTCAATTCATCCTAGTTTGTCTACTCTGATTTTCCACTTATGGACACTATAACCAATACTCATGTTGGTATTGGAACAAACGTAAAACGAGGGCTAACCTCACGGCCAACCCTCGTTGTTTAAAAAGCTAAATAGAAAGCTTAAAGGCTAGGTGGAGTACCTTCACCATTGGAAGCAATCGCATCAATTTGCACCAAGGCGCCCATAGGGATATCAGACACACCAATAACTGTACGTGCTGGTAATGGACCGTCAAAGTAGTGCGTGCAAACGTCATTAAGCACATCTAGATCTGCCATGTCTCTTAATTGGATATTCAACTTCACGATGTCATCCATGACATGACCAGCGCTCTCAATCACTTCTTTAATGTTATTCAGGCACTGCATCGCCTGCTCTTTTGCGCCATTCGCAACAATCGCTCCAACTCTTGGATCCATCGGTAATTGAGCGGAGATATTGTTGTAGTGTGAAAAGGCGACAGTTTGCGTTGAAAGCGGGCTTATTGGCGCAGCTTTGGTATTGTTCGCATTAATTACAATCCCATGTCGGTCTTCAACCGCTTGCGGCGGAGTCCCATCACCGTGTGACACGGTCGCATCCATCTGTACTAACGCTCCCATTGCAAGGCCTTCAACCACCGTCACCGAGCGCGCAGGCATGTAGCCGACAGCCCTCGCAATCGCGGAGTCCGGGAAGAAGGTGGTATACACTTCATTGACTGCTGCAAGGTCATCAAGGCTTCTCACATGGATATTCACTTTCACGATGTCATCAAGCGGAACATCTACATTTTCCAGTATCGATTTGATGTTTTTGAGGCATTGAATCGCGTGCTCTTTTGCTCCACCAGCAACGATGCTGCCCGATTGCGGGTCAATCGGTAACTGGGCTGAAATGTGATTATAGTGAGAGAAAGCCACCGTTTGAGTTGATAGAGAACTGACTGGTACGTGTTGGGTGTTTCTTGCAATTTTAACTAACTCACAAGCCGCTTGAGGGTAGGTTCCTTCACCATTAGAGATCACCGCATCCATTTGCAAGTAAGCACCTTCGAGCGGCAAATCGGCTACAGCGAGTGTCGTGCATGTGGGAACATAGTGTTGGAAAAACGACGCATAGATTTCGTTAACCGCATCGATATCCGCAATGTTCTTCAAGTATATATTTACCCTCACAACGTCGTGCATGCGGTGTCCAATGCTCTCCACAATCGCTTGAATGTTTAGTAAGCACTGCTTGGTTTGAACTTCCAAAGAGCCTGAGATCAAGCTGCCTGTTTTAGGGTCAATCGGTAGTTGAGCAGAAAGGTTATTGTAGTGTGAGAATGCCACCGATTGTGTTGAGAAAGGGCTCAGCGGTGCATCTTCAGTGTTTCTTGAAACTTTAATAATATCGGCACTCATGTCGATACATCTCCTATTCGAGTATTGATGTCAGATATAGCCAATCAGCTGCGTGTTTACCGACATTTCAAAATAAAAGGTACAAAAATAGCCGAACCAATAAATCGTGATAAATACTGGTTCAGCTTAATTCGAGCAACACAGTGGAGGTTTTTACGCCCCCACAATTAACCCCTACAGAGTACTTAAGAAGCTGTTGATTTTTTCTTCATGATGCTTAACGGTTTCTTGTGTTGGGATAACCGCATCTTTATGTGTGAAGTACACTAAAATCGCCATCTGAGCAGTGAGTCGATTTTCTGCTTCATCGAACGCCACTGAGTATTCGCTTTCTAGTGCGCCGCGAGTCACTTCTTCTTTGTCATTCGCAGGTAGGCAATGCAGCAACATTGCGCCCGGACGAGCCTTAGCCATTAGCTCTTCTGTGATAACATAGTTAGGCATGAATGCCGCAAGGCGCTCTTCCTTCTCATCCATTTGCGTCACCCAGTAGAAGCTATCGCCGTACACAACATCACAATCACTGATGCGTTCTACATCATCAGTAATTTCAATCGTGCCACCAGACTCTTCACAGAAGTTGAGCGCCATGTCGATCCACTCTTGCTCCATGTGGTATTTCTTAGGACCAATTTGTTTGAAGCCCATACCGTACTTAGCACAAGTCAGCATCAGTGAACGGCACACATCTGTCGCGTCACCCATGAATGCCAAGGTGAGATCAGACAACTTACGTCCATCAGTGATGTGTTCTCTGATCGTGTAGAGATCCGCAAGCATTTGAGTTGGGTGGAAACGCGTATCAAGGCCGTTGATCACAGGCACTGTCGACATTTCAAGTAGGCCATCTAGTGTTTCAGGGCTATTAGTACGAGCCATGATGATGTCGCACATACGTGACAACACTCGAGAAGTATCATCAATCGACTCTTTACCACCTAAGTGAATGTCTTTTGGTGATAGGAATAGCGCATGACCACCCAGTAATGTTGCTGCCACCTCGAAAGAAACACGTGTACGAGTAGAGCCCGCTTCAAAGATCATCCCAACTGACTTGCCTTTGAACAGAGGTGGAATTGCGTTGTCTTTGCGCGCCTGTTTCAGATGAGTCATGAGCTCCATCATGTTGTCCATCTCTTCTACAGAGAAATCTTTCATGGAAACCATGTGCTCTAGGTTTGCTTTGTTTAGTTCAGTTGCGCTAGAAGAAGGTAATTTCATAATAAGTTCCTATTTTTCATAATTTTGTGCGCGGCTCTTTCAAGTTCACTTTCATGGCAATTTGATTTTGAATACCTGCCATCACTTTCAAGAACCGCTACGTTTGGGGTTAAATATTGGTATTAACGACTGCTCTCAGTCTTTAGTTGTTATTAGGTTTATCGCTGTAACTAAACTCTTGGCACTTGTTGGGTGATGCAGTGGATGTTGCCGCCACCTAACAAAATTTCTCGAGCCGGAACGCCATTCACTTCGTAGCCTGGATAAATGCCTTCCAAGATCCCGATAACATCGTTGTCGTAGCGTTGATCGAGCAACGGCAACACAATTTGGTTATTGGTAATCAGGTAATTGGCATACGACGCCGCTAAACGCTCACCCGCTTCTCGCTCCATTCCGTCTGCGATATCGATACCTGCCGCTTCTTCCTCGGTCATGAAAAGAGGGCCTGGCATCGGCAGCTTGTGTACCTTGATTTGACGGCCTTTGGCATCGGTTTGACTGGTGATGTAGTCATAGGCTTCTTTGCTGATCTCATATTGAGGATCATTCTTGTCATCGCACCACGTCAGAACGACTTCACCCGGCTTCACGACGTGAAGGATGTTGTCCACGTGGCCATTGGTTTCATCGTTGTACAAGCCACGAGGCAGCCAGATCACTTTCTCAACATTGAGGTGTTCACAAAGTACTTCTGTCAGCTCTTCTTTGCTCATATCTGGGTTGCGGCTTTCGTGTAATAAGCACTCTTCTGTTGTGTAGAGCGTGCCTTCGCCATCGACGTGAATTGAGCCGCCTTCTAGTACGATTGGAGCGCGGTATCGAGAGTCACGAATGGTTTCACACATCTTTTGAGCAACTTGGTTGTCGCGATTCCAAGGTGAATACAAACCATCAACAAATCCGCCCCATGCATTGAATTCCCAATCCACACCTCGGCGTTCACCGCTGTCATCAACAACATAAGTCGCACCGATATCACGCATCCAAGAGTCATCAGTCGAGATTTCCAACACTCGAATGTCCTCTGGTAAGCGAGATACTGCGTTATCGTATTGGTCTGAACTCGCAAGCATGGTGACTGGTGTTGTATGGCTGATCTTGGTAGCAACGTCTGCAAACACCGCTTGCGCTGGTTTTGCCCCATTGCGCCAGTTGTCAGTACGTTCTGGCCAAGCCATCCAAATTTCGCTGTGTGGCTCGTGTTCCCCTGGCATTCTGAAGCCATCATGTTTTGGAGTAGTCTCAATCAGTTTTTTCATCGTTATGTCCCCTAAATTATGCTTGAGCTTCTTTTTTATCTTGTGTCTCGGTCGTGTCGTCATCGCCTGAACCTTGCTGCTTCTTGCGTTTTAGAGCACCTAGAAGAATCCATTCACCAGCAAGGATGGTGGCAATCACGCCAATCAAAACAGGTCCTGTGTATCCCCAATCAGCAACAGTTAGATCAAGGGCCTCAGGGAAAATGAATAAGATCACGGCTTGAAGGACGACCAAGAAACAAACAATCGACATGACCCATTGAGCCGCCATGCCACCCGGAACTTTGAATGGGCGTTCACGTTGACCATCAACCACTCGAAGCTTTAGGTATGCAGGGAACATGAACAGGTAAGGAAGTAAGAAAATGCAGCTAGAGAAGGCAAATATCGACCAGAACAGATCATCATTACCCTGAGCAAACAGCGCGTAAGACAGGATAACGACCGTTGATACTGTGCCTGTGATGTTGTTTGCGCCAACTGGAGAGCCTTTCTCAGACACTTTCGCGACTGGGGCTGGAAGCTCACCTTCTTGAGCGGCTTCAGCAGCAGCTCGGCTAGCGCCCATTGTCCAACTCACCATGTTGCCGATAAGCGTTAACAAAGCGAAAGTACCGAAGATGTACACCATCGCTGTACCAACCACACCAGTGCCGAAAAGTGTTCTAAATGTGTCGATAAGGCCAGACACCAAGCCAATGCTTTCGACAGGTAGCGCCATCAAAATGCCTACCGTACCGAAGATGTATAAGAAAGCGGTGATACCGATAGAGAGGAAGACAGCCTTAGGCATATCACGAACGTCTTTCATTTCTTTAGTCATGGTCGCAACCAGTTCAAAACCCATTAGGTTGAACACAATCGCGGGTAAGAAAGAGACCGCAGAATCCAATGAAGGCATCATTGCGGGCAACGTAAATTCGTTGGCAACGCCGTTTTTCATTGCATAGATAAAGCCGCCCACACCCAATGTACTGATCACGACAATTTTTAATATTGCGCCAATATTGGTGACCCACACACCGATGTCGGCAGACACATTACAAATCAAAACCGTTAGCCACGTCAGTAATATACAAATGGCGATTTGTCCCCATAAAGACAGATCTGGCATGAAGAGTTCGGCAAACATCCCTGCAAACATGATATATACCGCAGGCATCCATAAACCAACGTTAATCCAGTAAAACCACGTTGTTCTGACTGCCCATTTAAAATTGAAGGCTTGTTTTACCCAATCGTAAATCCCACCTTCACCTGGGTAGGTGGTACTCAGTTCGGAAGTAATTAAGCCATATGGAATGACAAAGAAGACCAGCATTAACACCCACCAACCAATGGCACTGACACCAATACTGGCTGACGCGGTTAATGTGTCGACCACCAAAACTGCACACAGTGTAAAGAGTGCAATTCCCGTAACCCCCATTTTTCCTTGCGTTTCGTTACTCATCTCTTAGCTCCTTAATCTCTAATTCGGGATTAATTAAACGGCAAAGCGATGAAGTGAACTGGGATGAGAATTGAATATCGGTTTTACATAAACGAGTTCGGGGTAAAAATAAAATAAACCCAACAAATATTAGATTTATAATGCTAAAAGTCGGAATACTTGATTTTGGTCAATAACCATTCGATTAATAAATACATTTTCCATTTCAAAACCAAGATCACATATCTAGTTAATCTAGGGGGAATTAAGGCTTTCTGTGACATATAGGCGACTAAAAACATCAAATATTGATCACAAATCGAATTGTGATTTCTATCCCCACGACACCTGCATTATTTAAATACAATTCAAACTAACTTATTTGCCCTGAGCAAAATATTATTTGGAGAGTTAAACATGTCGAAGCCTATTATTGTTGTTGCTGTCGGTGGGAATGCTTTACTACAGCGTGGTGAAGTAATGAGTTGCGAAAACCAAAAAAAGAGCATCGCGCAAACCGCCAGCTCTTTGGCTGAACTCAGCAAAGACTACCGTTTAGTGGTTGTGCACGGAAATGGCCCTCAAGTCGGCCTACTCTCATTACAGAACAATGCTTATAAAGATTGCCCTCCTTATCCGTTTGATGTGCTTGGTGCCGAGACTCAAGGGATGATTGGTTACCTTATCCAGCAGGGGCTAAATGCTGCAATTAAAGACCGCTTTACGACCACGATTCTAACTCGCATTGTTATCGACGACAATGATCCTGCGATTGCCGACCCAGCCAAATTTATTGGCCCTATCTATACAGAAGAACAAGCCAAACAACTCGCAGAAGCCAACCAATGGGTTGTGAAACCTGACGGTGCACACTGGCGTCGCGTGGTGCCATCACCTTCACCAAAAGAAGTGCTAGAAATAAAAGCCATCAAAGACTTGCTAGAGAAAGAGCACCTAATTATTTGTGGCGGTGGCGGTGGCGCTCCAGTCGTCGAAAAAGATGGCGCTTATGTGGGTTTTGAAGCGGTAATCGACAAAGACATGACAGCTGCTCTTATCGCAGAAGAAATCGGCGCAGAACATTTACTGATCCTCACTGACGGCTCTCATGTTTGTTTAGATTGGGGAACCCCAAAGGAAGAGAAGCTTGAGAACGTGTCAGTTGAACAAATGAAAAAGTACACTTTCCCAGCCGGTTCTATGGGGCCGAAGGTCGACGCATGTTGTCAATTTGTAGAAAAAACAAAACAGCATGGATACATTGGTGACCTGTCTAGTGCATTAGAGATCATAGAAGGAAAAACGGGGACACATATTAATGCTTAATATTGGGTTATAATGCTTTATATAAATAAAGGGTAATAAAGTCTAAGTTTCGATATTCCGATTGGAACTTTTCTTGAAAGCCCTTTATGTTTTTTGTGTTCCAAATAAAAATGAGGATCATTAGATGCGCAAAGTAACAACCGAAGAAAAGTTAATTCGAATTCATGATGCTGTTGTGCAACTAATGGAACGCCGTGAAGCTACTGATATTTCAATGTACGATGTTGCCAAAGAGTGTGGAATGGCAACATCTACGGTTTATCACCACTATCCAAACATAGAGAACTTATTTCATAATCTATTAGATGACGTTTTTACTGATTTCGACTCTCTGCTCGGTAAATGTATAGATTACGAGCATGTTAATCATTGGACTGACATCAATCGCATGATTGAAACAGCGTATGTTAATTATTACAACAATCACCCGATTGCTAAAAAGTTAATTCTAGGTCGTCATACATTCACTGAGCTAGGACATGCAGACACCGAGAATGACTTAATTCTTGGTAAAGAAGTAGAAACGATTTATCGACAGTTTTTTGATGTTCCTCAGTTACCACAATCCATCAATGTCTTCGCTATCTCATTGCAAGTCGCAGATAAAATATACTCGTTATCTTATCGACAACATGGCTGCATCACACCAGAACTTGCCAACGAAGCAATCCGACTGACCGAGTCTTACCTTAAGCTGTATATTCCTCATATCTGTCAAAAAACAGAGCCTAGCATGATGCATACGCATTAAGAGAACCTGTAATCCCGATAACGTCTTACCTTTCTATTTGCGCTCGATGACCAGGCTAAACTCGCTGACCAAACAAAAAAGCAGAACTTCAATTCCTCAAAGTTCTGCTTTATCAATCCATGACTGCTTACACTCTGCGCTTTTTGAAAGCGTGCCAGCCAGCGCTGAGAATTGTTTTTACCACCACACCGAGTGCGCTTAGTTTTGGGTCGGCTTTCTTGCCAGAGGCAATGCGCCACATCTGATGTTCATACCAAACCAGCCCGACCATCGCCACCTTGTCTAATGCAGGTTTTCCTGTGGTTGGCACCGTTAGCGGCATGCCGTAACTAGGGTTTTCAATTAACTTGTTAGGGAAATCAGGATCAACCGCCATTGTGCGCGCAATGCCAATAAAATCGGTCGCCGAGGTGTTTAATGCGTCATTCATTGCTTGCGCGGTTCGAAAACCACCCGTGACCACCAGCGGAGTGCTGACGAGTTTTCTCGCCTTAACCATGTAATCCATAAAATACGCTTCACGTTTTACTGTGCTGGACTTGATTGATTCAGCTTTGCTCTTTGAACCCATCATTGATGGACTTTCATAGGTGCCACCGGAGATCTCAATCAGGTCGATACCGTTATCACTCAATGTTTGCACAACCTGCATTGACTCTTCTTCAGTGAAGCCACCTTTCATGAAGTCGGCGCTGTTAAGCTTAATTCCGACAGGGAAATCTTCACCGACCTCTTTTCGAATCGCGCGATAAACCTCAAGCACAAAACGAAGTCTGTTTTCGAGTGAGCCACCCCATTTGTCTTGGCGTTGATTGTGTCTCGAAGACAAAAACTGACTGACAAGATAACCATGAGCACCGTGAATCTGGACACCAGTAAAACCCGCTTGTTTTGCAAGCTTTGCGCTCAGCGCGAACTTATCAATAATCGCGATTATTTCTTTTTCAGTCAGAGCTCGTGGCGTATTAAAGCCTTTCTCTAATCCGCGCTCTAAAGAGATAGCTGAAGGGGCAACCGGGCTATCGCATAAGAATTTAGGAATTTGCTTACCTGGGTGATTCAGTTGCATCCATATCTGCGAACCATTCTGTGTTCCGGCACTCGCCCACTCACGAAATACGGTTAAGTCACTGTGCTCATCTAACACAACGTTTTTAGGCTCACCAAGCGCGCCTCTATCGACCATCACGTTACCCGTCATGGATAGGCCAATTCCTCCTCGAGCCCAACGCTGATAGAGCGTGACTAAACCTTGCTTAGGGTTATGGTGTTTATCACCTAGCTGTTCACTCATTGCCGATTTGAACAGGCGATTTTTGATCACTTGACCATTAGGAAGAGAAAAAGGGTCGTTGAGGCAGATTAGATTCATGCGCGTGGTTACTTTCTTGGGTTTATACATTCAGTCCAGTATGCCCTATTTTATCCGACAGTTCTGAGCATTTAGTGCCTATTTCGAAGCAAGTTTCACTCAATAATAAAATGCCAGCGGCATAGCAGCTGGCATTAATCGATTATAAATAGAATCTCAAAAACTGGGCTGGCGCTGCTGAAATATGTCAACCAGAAAGGCTCAAACACTCTTTACGCTCATGGTAATTGTCGTTATTGTGATTCTCTACGCCATCATCACAAGGACTGTCTGAGAGTTATGAACAGCACGATTGAAACTATTCTGGGGCACCGCTCCATTCGTCAATATACAAATCAACCGATTGAAAAAGCACAACTTGATGTGATTATTCAGGCTGGTCTCGCGGCTTCATCATCGAGCTTACTGCAGGCTGTTTCTATCGTGAGAGTGACAGACACAGAGAAGCGCAAGTTGCTAGCTGAATACGCAGGCAATCAAGCTTACGTGGAGAACGCGGCTGAGTTTTTGGTGTTCTGTATCGACTATCAACGCCACGCTCAAATTAACCCTGAAGTGAAAACCGACTTTACTGAACTGACCCTGATTGGCGCGGTCGATTCTGGCATCATGGCGCAAAACTGCATGCTGGCTGCTGAGTCTCTAGGTTTGGGTGGCGTTTACATTGGCGGGTTGCGTAACAGCGCACAACAAGTCGATGAACTGTTAGAACTGCCACAGCACACCGCCGTGTTGTTCGGAATGTGCTTAGGTCACCCGGCACAACAACCAGAGGTGAAACCTCGCCTCCCTGCTCACGTAGTAATGCACGAAAACCAATACCAACCGCTGAGCCTAGATGAAATTGCCAGCTACGATGATTCGATGCAAAGCTACTACGCAAGCCGTTCAAGCAACCAAAAGCAGAGCAGTTGGTCACAGCAGATCACACAGAAACTCTCTGGTGAATCTCGCCCACATATCCTGCCTTACTTAAACAGCAAGCAGCTGACCAAGCGTTAAGCCGTTAAGCCGTTAAGCCGTTAAGCCGTTAAGCCGTTAAGCGATTAGAGCTAGCAGCAAACAGCAGTACAAACAAAAATGTCAGCGTAATATACGCTGACATTTTTATTTATCCGGAGGCGGCTAGCTTACAGATATTTCTCAATCGGTAACAACTGTAGGAAACCTGATTGCATTCGTTCCCATTGACCAGTGTCAGGTTCGCTGTCCCAACGTTGATCGCCTGAATACCAATACACATCACCGTCTTCCAGTTCCAAGCGCCAGCTATTATCTTCACTCATCGCTTGCTCAATGGTGCCAGCTAACATTTCAGCAATCTCTTTGTTCTCGATGATCAAAACCGATTCCGTATTGAGGTAGGTAGAACGCAAGTTGAAGTTAAATGAGCCAATGCTTGCGATGCTGCGGTCGAATACAACTGATTTAGCGTGCAAACCATAGGCCGTCTCAGGCGCACATTTAGACACGTCTTGAGTCGATGCTTCACACAGCTTAGATTCTGGTTTTAGCTCAAACAGATCGATGCCATGCTCCAACATGTCGTAACGTCTGCCTGCATAAGCAGAATGATTAGTCACCAGATCATTAGACGCCATAGAGTTAGTTAGCGCTTTTATCTCAACGCCCTTGTTGTTCAATACCTGCCACTCTTCAAGCTGACCATCATCGAATACAAGGTAAGCGGATTCCAGCAAGATCTCTTGTTTCGATTCGCTCGCTAATTTCCCTAGAAGAATCGCGGTCGCTTTCGGTTCATCGGTATTGTCTGAATCATCAGGAACAGGCTGATCGTAAACAAAACGCGCATTCACCCATGCCATCTCACCAATCACCTCTTTCAGCAAACTATCAGCAGCCTTACGATCTAGTGGCAATTCCGGGTAATTTTGATAATGCGGAACGACAATATTATCTATCTTCGAGAGATCAGGTTGCTCGTCATCACCCAGCATATCGACAGGGTAAGACCAACGGCTGTTCCAGTATTCAACAAAACTGGTTTGGATGGTGTTAACTACCGAGCCCATGACTAATACATCGCGGTCTCGGAAATTGATTTCATCAGAAAGGTCGAAGTATTCATCACCAATATTACGTCCACCCACCACAGACAAAGTACCATCGACGGTAAACGACTTATTGTGCATACGGCGATTTAAACGAGAAAAGTCGCCGACAAAGCTCAGCCATTTACTGAAACCGCGGCGTGTTGGTGTTGGATTGAAGATACGAATCTCGACGTTCGGGTGTGCATCCAGTGCCGACAGCAACCCTTCACGTTCGTTGAGGTTGATATCATCCAGCATTACGCGAACCTTCACACCGCGCTCGGCCGCTGCTAATAAACGGCTAGCGAGATAGCTGCCCGATTCGTCAGAGTTCCAGATGTAATATTGAATGTCGATGGTGTGCTCGGCACTTTCGACCAGCGCTAATCGCTGTGCCAAGGCATCCCAACCAGACTCTTGCAGACGAACCGCAGTGGTGCCTTGCTCTAAAGCTTCAGGCTGAAATTCATTGGTTAGAACCGATAAAGAACTAGGTGCAGGAGAGGTTGGCGGTTCTGTTGGATGATCGATGCCTTCAGGAAGTGAAGAACACCCACCTAAAACGGCGATTAAGATTAACGTTAAACTGATGCGTTGGAGCACAGGCATGTATCTGACTTCCTTTTCACGATGGCGTCTTTAGAAACTTTCCGTACAGCTTTTCAATGAACAAGCTATTCCGATCTATTCATTGATTATTACTGCTAAAGCCTGAAATTTATAGGTAATTATCCAGTATAAATTTAAAGGTCGGTAAATTGGCCCACAAATCACTTAAGTTGGGTGAGTGCCAAACAGTATAAACTCAGCGGCTTTTCGACCATGTCAATGGTGAGCTCTATTCGGTCTGGGTGATGCTTCACCATTGTTTGGAGATCTAGTTTCACCGCTTGATTTCACACTAACAGGCGTGTCGACTTACTTATATGAGATTGTGCAAACGCATTACTTACGTAAGCGCTAAAGCTGTTGTTCATCTAAGGGACATGTAAGGATCAACACCGAAAACATTGTTCACGCTGCATAACCTTTATCGTCTCTACACAAGCCTTCCTTATAGTAGTACCCTTTATCGTATTTCATTCTTAATGGTGTTTATGTCTTATGAAGCTTTTGGTCGATCGCACTGGTGAACAGTTTTTAGATATTCTGCAAGAATCGGGAGATACATTGACGGTTCAATTCATTACCAATGAAGGCAATCGAAAGGGTAAGCCGTTCCAAGATAACTTGAGTGGATTGTTCCTCACAGGGTGGAAGCCGCGCACCACTTCAACCGCCATCGGATTAGAACGCTTTAAGCAAGGCAAACTTGAAGATCCCAAAGTGAGTTTCGCATTGCACCAGCTCTATCCACTGGGTCGAGACGTAAAATTACCTTCTGGAGATATCGCCACAATCGCGAGTTACGCCAATACCCATGCCGATGGCTACTATATGTCTGTGCACCTCAACGATGAATTAACCCGACTCAAGATTACACCCGATTGGGAACTGCAACCTTCCACTCAAAGATTGGCTCTGCCTTATTACCCAGCCCCAAGAACTAAAGAAGAGCTCGACAACATTGACGATTTTGATGCGTGGGCGGGCGGCTTCTAAATACTCCTCACCTACGCCTAGTAGCACATAATACCCAAGTTATTATCAATTATTTTTTGACAATAATTCAAATGTAGCACTGTTTATCGTTTCAAATATTCCCACTATTATTTATCCATCGACACAGACTGCAGCTCAATGAACAAAGAGTGGCACTGTAAACACAGACAAATCACCATTTCGGTGAAAAATAATATAGGTACGAACATGACTCAACTAACTATCGTCGCAAACATCGTCGCTAACGAAGACAAAATTGAATTGGTTAAAGCAGAGCTGCTAAAACTGATTGATATTACTCGCGCTGAAGAAGGCTGCATCAACTACGACCTTCACCAAGACAATGAAAACCCAGCACATTTCACTTTCTACGAAAACTGGACATCACGTGAACTTTGGCAAACACACATGGGTAATACTCACCTTGCTGAATACATGGCAGCAACCGAAGGCAGTGTTACGTCATTTACACTTAACGAGATGACTAAGATCGCTTAAGTACAGTTTCTGTAGTCTGTTACTAGAAAGCACACTGACAAGCTATCGAGTTCGATTTGGAAGCCCCGCTGCACGTCAGCGGGGCTTTTTCATTTATGCGGATATCGTCAGCTGCCTTAGTTAGAGCTTCAAACGGGGCAGAATAAAGTCAATAAACGCCGAGATACGTTTAGAGACAGAGGACGACTTGTAATAAACCGCATTCACTCGCTCTCGGTCTGTGTTGGCAAGTTTGTCTTGTTCCAAGATAGGGATTAGACGCCCTGCTGCCATATCTTCCTGCACCATAAACCCCGATAAACAAGCAATCCCATTTCCAGCTAAGACTAGTTGACGCACGGTTTCACCATTACTGGCTGTCACAGTAGGCGCGACATCACTTTGGTTTGGTAAAGGCCAATGGTTAAGCACTTTGTTACCCGCAAATCCCACAATTTGATGCGAACTCAAATCTTCAGGTTTGGTGGGTAGCCCACGCTTAGCGAGATAATCAGGTGACGCCACAATATGGAGTAAGCTTTTACCTAACGGTCGAGCGTGCAGTGTTGAATCGGACAGCTTACCGATTCGAATCGCAACATCAGTTCTCTTTTCGAGAAGATCAACGAAGCCTTCGTTGGAAGTGAGTTCCAACTCAATGTCTGGGTAAGCCTCTTTGAATGACTGCACCAACGGCACTAGCTGATGGAATACGAATGGACTGGCGGCATCGACTCTTAAACGACCTTTTGGCAACTCTCCGCGCGACACGATTTCTTCTTCCGCGCTCTGAATCATCTGTAATCCCACCCTGACTGAATCGACAAACTGCCGTCCTTCCTCCGTCAATTCCACGCGTCTCGTTGTTCGGTTGAATATTGAGACGCCGAGTTGCGACTCAACCTTACTCACCGAACGAGACACCTTGGCGACCTGCACATCCAGCGCCTCTGCCGCCGCAGAAAAACCACCAGCATCGACAACGGTGAGTACCATTTCTAAATCATCTGAACGGGTTAACATGAGGCTCCTTCGCTATCTTCATTTTGTTTAATGTCATCTCGCTTGTGCTCATCACAGCTCAAATCATCTGAGTCTTTTCGATCTCATCAGCTTAACCCAATGATCGGCTAACTCTTTAATTATTGCAAATTTCACAAAGGTTATTTGTGAATAGCGGCATTTTTCACAAATATATTTTGCTAGATAATCCTCGCCATCAAACGAAGCGCTCCTATTGCAGTCACAAGCTGCCCCATTTTATCGCGCTCGGTATTTAACAAAGAACAGTAAGAGAGATGATTATGCCATTAGCATTACTTGCATTGACGCTCAGCGCCTTTGCCATCGGAACCACAGAATTTGTCATCGTAGGCTTGATTCCTACCATGGCGAGCGACTTGAATGTATCTCTGCCATCGGCAGGCCTATTAGTCAGTTTATACGCGCTTGGCGTTGCCATTGGCGCACCAGTATTAACGGCATTAACCGGCAAATGGAATCGTAAGGCGGTGTTGCTGACCGTGATGGCATTGTTTGTCATTGGTAACTTATTGGCGTGGCAAGCTCCGGGTTATAACACGCTGATCGCCGCACGAATTTTGACTGGCCTTGCCCATGGCGTGTTCTTCTCGATTGGATCGACCATCGCGACAGGTTTGGTTTCAAAAGATAAAGCAGCCAGTGCCATTGCGATCATGTTTACAGGTTTAACGGTTGCATTGGTAACCGGCGTACCACTGGGCACTTATATCGGGCAAACCTTTGGCTGGCAAGCGACCTTCTTGATCGTGGCTCTGCTTGGCCTTATTGCTCTTATCGGTAGTGCTATCTTGGTTCCAAGCAACCTTAAGCAACCACCTGCGGCGAAGATTTCGGCACAACTAAAGGTTCTAACTCAACCACGCTTACTGTTGGTTTACGCTATCACAGCACTAGGTTATGGCGGTACGTTCACAGCGTTTACGTTCCTTGCTCCAATACTGGAAAATGTATCAGGGTTTGATTCGAGCTCTATCAGTCTCATCATGTTGGTTTACGGTGTGTCAGTGGCGGTAGGTAACATCTGGGGCGGAAAAATGGCCGACAAGATGGGCCCGATTAAAGCGTTGACCGTTATCTTCTCTGGTTTAGCCGCAGTACTGGTGGTATTCAACTTTACCGCAGTAAACCCTTACGCAGCTGTTGCTACCATTTTGGTTTGGGGTGCATTCGCATTCGGTAACGTTCCGGGGCTACAAGTGTATGTTGTGAAACTGGCTGAGAAATACACACCAGATGCAGTCGATGTCGCTTCTGGGTTGAACATTGCAGCCTTCAACGTCGGTATTGCATTAGGCTCATGGGGCGGTGGTTTGATTGTCGCGAAATCTGGATTAATGAACACCCCTTGGGTAGGTGCTGTGATCGTTTTGATCGCTCTTGTTCTGACTCGATTCAGTGGTGCGTTAGATAAGAAGCAAGCACAACAAGCTGTTCCATCTAGCATCTAGCATCTAGCAAGAATAGAAAAAACAAAGCCCGAACCTAGGTTCGGGCTTTATCAATTCAATCTGATTATTACTCGTTATCGATCGCTTTCAGCACTTTACATGGATTACCGACTGCAACCACATTGGCTGGGATGTCTTTAGTTACCACACTGCCTGCGCCAATCACGCTGTTTTCGCCAATGGTGACACCGGGGCAAATGATCACACCACCGCCAAGCCAAACATTGTTGCCAACATTAATCGGTGTGCCAAACTCAACGCCTTCTTCTACACGGCCTTTCACATCGAGTGGGTGACCTGCAGTCAGGATTTGAACGTTCGGACCAAGCAGCACATTGTCGCCAATAGTCACTTCAGCCACATCCAAAATCACGCAGTTAAAGTTAGCGTAGAAGTTCTTGCCTAGCTTGATGTTCGAGCCGTAGTCACAACGAAATGGAGGTTCTAAATGCGCATTTTCACAGTCCGGAATGAGCTCTTGCGTTGCTGCTTCCCATTCAGATGTGCCAGGAATACTGTTATTGAGTTTTTGAAGCACCTTGCGACATTCGATACGAGCTGCATAAAGCTCTTTATCCCAAGCCTGATAAGGTTCACCTGCTAGCATTTTTTGTTTTTCTGTTTTCACGTTACTTACCTGTTCTCACATCAATTAGCTATTTTCATATTACTTATCTAGCTTCACATTACTTAACTAATGGTGGTCAATTCATCGACCAAAAACGCAATATCGCACATCTAAATAACAGTGAATAAGGAGTGTTTGAGCTTGGTTTAAGAGATGCGCAGCTCGTCACTTTTTGTAGGTAAAATATGAAATTCGAACAGTGCTAATTTAGCTTCGCTATCGAATCACGTAACACCAAACTACCAGTGGTATTGATGGTGGTCGCTTGCTCTGTTTCACCGACAATTTGCAGGATCGCCTTTTGCGTCATTTGCTCTAATGGCACACTCACAGACGTTAAGCTTGGCGTTAAAAACGCCCCCACTTTGCTGTTATCAAAGCCGACGATCGAAACATCTTGAGGCAATGAGTACCTAAGTTCGGTTAACGCCTTAATCGCACCAATCGCCATATCATCGTTTTCAGACAAGATAGCAGTGAATGTGGTTCTGCTTTTTGCCAAAGCCTGAGCCGCGTGATAACCGCTCTCCATCGTCCAATCACCTTGAACAACGTTGGACTCATCCAATGCAACACCATGTTTAGTTAACACATCTTGATAGGCTTGGTAACGCAGCTCATCGGTCGAAGAACCGGCTTTACCACGAATCACTGCAATATCGGTATGACCCTGCTCGATGATGTGTTCAACCATCAAACAAGCGCTCTGATAATGGTCGGTGGTAATAGCATGATTGGGCTTCGACGGCATTTCACGGTTGAGTACCAGAATCGGAGTGTCGGTGCTGTCGATGGCCTTTGCAATCTCACATTCGGTTAAGCATTGCGGATAGAGGATGATGCCCGCGCACTTCATATCCAGCAGGAAGTTGATCGCCTTTATTTCGTCTTCAGCGCTGTGTTTGCCATCGGTGATCACCAGTTGGTGATTCGACTTTTCGCTATAAGAAGCCGCGTGATACATCAAGGAAGAGAAGTAAGGGCCATTGAACAACTCATTGGTGATAACAAAGCCGATGAAGTTGGTCTTCTTGGTCGCCAATTGCTGAGCCAACAAGTTCGGTCGATAACCTGTTTCTTGAATCGCATCAAATACCTTTTTCACCACATCTGGGCGCACGATGTTCTTGCCATTTAAGACACGAGAAACGGTCGATTTAGATACGCCTGCGCGGTTTGCGACATCAAGCATGGTTACCATTCGCTTCTTTTCCTTTATAAAAAATTAGCCGACATAGGCCGACTAATTCATTGCAAAATGACAGCTCACAGTTCACATAACTGCGCTGGGGAATGCATTCTAAATAGTGGCACCGTTAGATGCAATCACACCTTTATACCACTCGAAAGACTTCTTGCGCTTGCGTTCTAGTGAGCCAGATTGATCGTTGTGCTTATCTACGTAAATGAATCCGTAGCGTTTTTTCATCTCGCCCGTGGTGAACGAAACTAAATCGATACAGCCCCAAGGGGTATAGCCCATCAAATCAACACCATCAATCGAAACGGCTTTTTTCATCTCTTTGATGTGGTCGCCAAGGTAAGCAATGCGGTAATCGTCATTAATGCTGCCATCTTCTTCAATGGTATCAACCGCGCCAAAACCGTTCTCAACGATGAACAATGGCACTTCATAACGTTCATACAGAGACGCTAAACAGAAACGCAAACCCGTCGGATCAATTGGCCAGCCCCAATCGCTAGACTGGATGAACGGATTATCGACCGAATTTTCATGACCGCCGTCCATCGCTTCTTCTGTAGATTGGTGAGAAGAAGAATCCAAGGTATTCGACATGTAGTAGCTAAAGCCTAAGTAATCAGCCTTACCTTCTTTTAGGATCTGCTCATCTTCAGGCTGCATCTCAATGTTGAAGCCTTTGATTGCCCAGTCACGCGTAGCGTAATTTGGGTAATGACCGCGAACCATCACATCTGAGAAGAAGTAACGGTCACGCATCGCTTGTTGTGCCACCATAATGTCTTCCGGTTTAGAAGAACGAGGATAGAAAGGCACCATCGCACACATTGCGCCAATTTGAAGATTTGGATTGATCTCGTGACCTTTCTTAACCACCAAAGCACTTGCAACAAACTGATGGTGAACCGCTTGATACATCGCCTCTTGCGGCTTTTCGCATTGTGGAAACTTCACGCCTGAGCATAACCAACCGAAAATATCTGCCGAGGTGTTCATCTGGTTGTTGATCTCGTTAAACGTCATCCAGTATTTCACTTTGTGTTGGTATCGTTCCATCACTGCAGTTGAATACTTAACGAAGAAGTCGATCACTTTGCGGTTCATCCAGCCGCCATATTCCTTAGCTAGATGGTAAGGCATTTCAAAGTGGCTCAGTGTTACCACAGGCTGAATGTCGTATTTCAACAGCTCGTCAAACAGATCATCGTAAAACGCTAAACCCGCTTCACACGGTTCAGCTTCATCGCCATTTGGGAAGATACGCGTCCACGCGATACTGGTACGGAAACACTTAAAGCCCATCTCAGCGAATAACTTAATGTCTTCTTTGTAGCGATGGTAGAAATCCACTGCGACTTGGTTAGGATAGTTTTCGCCATCAATCACGCCATCGGTGATTCGACGTTGTACACCATGAGCGCCCGCTGTTAATACATCAACAACACTGACACCTTTACCATTCGCATCCCAGCCGCCTTCTAGTTGATGCGCTGCTACTGCACCGCCCCATAAAAAATCGTTCGGAAATTCGTTATTCATACCATTACTCGCTACAAGTTATTCGTGAAAAAGATCAGGATTAGAGAGCTCATTGCAACTCTGAAACCGATTTCAATAAAAGAAAAGATACAGGTTGAAACCGGTTTCAGCAATAGTTAAAAGATCTTTTTTGATCGAACTACAGACTAATCAACAGTCAGCATTACGATCAATGCTGCTCAAAATACTGATCATGCTGAGATTTGCCGGATAGGTCTTGAGTTCCCGGGTAGAACTGGACGAGTGTCTGATCGGCTAAAGTGAGGTGAATCCAACCCTCTTTGACTTTCAGCCAATTGGTACCGTTGGTCTCATAGACGGCAGGAAACTTGCCCCAGCCAGACTCTGATACCTGCAGCTCTTGAAATAGGTTAATCGGGGCTAGCTTATTGCTGTCGAAGTTTGCGTCGGCATAGACAGATAAAGGCTCGATGGCATCGTTTGGCTTAAACGTATAACAGCTCACAGAGGCTGAAGTGCGATCAAACCACTGGTAAGGTTGTGCACCGATTAAATCGTAGACCGTGCAATCATTGAATTGAATCGCCCACTCTTGGTGAGCTTTAAAACCGAGGTAACCTATGGGTTGTGATGGTTCAGGCTTTGAGTCCGCCTCCTGCTCATACACCGGTTCTGAGGTAGCACATCCCATAAGCCCAAGACTAAAAAGGAAAGTCACAGCAAGCTTCATCATTGTCATACCTCAGTTCCGTTAGTAGATGAGTAACTCAATTAAGTCTCTACATTAAACGGTAAGTTCCAAACGATTACCATCCGGATCGAGTACACAGCTCTCATAATAGCCATCGCCTGTTCTTCTTGGGCCATCTAAGCGCTCATAGCCGTCTTCGACCAAGTGTTGAGTCAGTTGATCGACCGCCTGTTCCGAACCTAATGATATCGCCATGTGAATGAAGCCTGTGAACTGGTCATAGATGTCGTCTTTCGATTCAGGGACAGAGTCCATTTCCATAATCTCTAGTCGACTTCCCGTATCAAACGAGAGGAAGTATGAAGAAAACCCTTTAGTTGGGTTGTGATATTTTGAGTTCAATGTCGCGCCGAAATAATCTTCATAAAATCGCTTCAGTACTTCGAGTTGTTTGGTCCAAATTGCGATGTGTTCAATCTTCATTTTGTTTGCCTAAGTTTGATGTCTAACGCTAGATTACTCATCAAATAAGGAACAATAAACAGAACGAAATTCATCGAAATTGTTCCTGATTAACGGGCTCGATTTTATGTCCATAACTGCACAGTATTGGCATCTATGTTTGTGTAATAGTTATCTTTCCTCCATAGTCAGGTTTTACACAATCTGAGATTCAAACTGTGAGCTTTTTAAAACTGATACTACTTGCGGCTATATGGGGAGGCTCGTTTCTTTTCATGAGAATGGCCGCCAATCCATTAGGGCCCGCAGTCTTAATTGAAGCGCGAGTTCTGTTTGCAGCACTTACTCTGCTTTTAGTTTCTTTCTATTTAAAAAAGAAGCTCTCTTTTCATGATCACGCAAAACACTTCTTCATTCTCGGCCTGTTTAACACCACACTTCCTTTTTTGCTTTTCGCTTATGCCGCGCAGACACTGAACGCCTCGACACTCGCCATCTTGAACTCTACCGCGCCAATATGGGCGGCAATCATTGGTGCAATATGGACCAAAACAGCACTCGAGGCGAAAGTTCTATTGGGACTTGGGATTGGGGTAACAGGAGTTGGCGTGTTAGTCGGTTGGGATGCGATGAACATTGGCCGTGAGGCTATGCTTCCTATCTTTGCAGCAGTGATGGCGGCCTTTAGCTACGGAATAGCGTCAAACTATACCAAACAAGCCCCTAAAGTTGAGGCATTCAACAATGCTCATGGCAGCATGTGGGCTGCGGTATTGCTGGTTTTGCCGTTTGTATTCTTTATTCCGATGAGAGAAACACCCGACGTTACGATCACTACATCGGTTGTCTTATTAGGCGCGGTATGTACTGGGTTAGCGTATCTACTTTACTTCAATCTCGTCTCTGAACTCGGCGCACCTTCAGCCCTGTCCGTGACCTTCATCATTCCGGTATTTGGTATTCTATGGGGTAACTTATTCTTAGATGAAGCAATTGGCATCAATACGATTGTTGGTTCAATTCTGGTTATCACCGGCACCATGTTGGTGACAGGAATGACGCCTTCTAAGATGATAGAGAGCGCCAAACAGAAACGAGCAGCAAGAGCGGCTCGTTAATCAGCCATATATTGCTGAATCTTGTTTCTCAGCCACTGATGAGCAGGGTTCAAATCGGTTCTTTTATGCCAAATCATGTATTGCTGCATCGGTAAGATTTCAAACGGCTGATCAAGGACTTGAAGCTGGAAGGATTCGGAAAATTGATTGGCAAAATCACGCGATGTACTGCCGACACAATCTGAGCCCGATACCAGCACACACATGGTCATCAGCGAGTCACACTCGGCACTCACTTTTCTCTGTTTCAGTGGCGACTTGGTAAAATAATCTGCCGTGTATAAACGGGTTCGACGCATTCTAAAAGTAACATGCTTTTCGTTGTAATATTGCTCTTGCGTCACAGAGCCATTGATTCTCGGATGCCCCTTTCGAGCTATCAGCACCAACTCATCTTCAATCATCGGCTGCTTCATGTAGCCGTTAACTTGCGGGTAATGGATATCAATCGCTAAATCAGCTTGTTGCATGCTCAAGCCTTGCAATAATTCTTCTTCGTTGTTCGGCACCATATTGAATTCAATCGAGATATTGCCCAACGTCTCATCTTGCTCGACGAGAGGTTGAAGCTTGGTTAATCCAATCTCATTCACCAGGATACGAAACACATGATGCTGCTGATTATCAAATGTCTTTAAAGTGCTTACTGCGCTGCTTATCCCTTCTAGAGCAGGCTCTACTCGGTCTGCCAATTGCACCGCAGCGTTAGTCGGAATAATCCCACGCCCTTCACGAATAAACAGGTCGGTATCAAGCTGAGATTGCAATCGCTTCAATGCCCCACTAACCCCAGGCTGAGTCATACCAAGCGATTCTGATGCAAGCGTGATCGACTTTAATCGATACACTTCTAAGAACACGCTCAATAGATTTAAATCCAACTTTTCCACGTCGCTCACCGTTACTCTCCCTGTCAATGTGGTCTTAATCAATCATAGGTGAGGATTCGCCTTCGTTCCCCAACCATTGCATGACTCAATACATAGCCAATCGTGATGTATTAAATAAAGCTTACTTTATTTTTTGCTATATGTCTTATTCCTATAATCGCCTCAACGAAACAAAATTCTGAAATGAAGAGGCTCTTATGACGACTTCACGCACGTTCAAAAATGCATCACTGTTCCTGGCTATCTCGCTCGCATTCCCGGCAATTGCAGCTAACCATGACCACGCACACTTCAGCGAAATTGGCGACCAAGGTGGCAAAAGCGCAACCGAGATGACGACTAAGGCAAACCAAGAGTTCGCAAAAACACTTAACTTTGCCGACACTCGCGCTTTCGACAATAACAACAAGGGCCTTATTGCTAGCTTCGACCAAGAGACGGGCGACATCATTCGCAATAGCTTTAACTTTATCGACCCAAGTGTGACGAATGCAGACCAAGCACCAGATTCAGTAAACCCTTCACTGTGGCGCCAAGCGGTATTGAACCAAGCAGCAGAAGGCTTATATGAAGTTGTTCCGGGTAAAGTTTACCAAGTTCGAGGCGCGGATTTAGCGTCTATCTCTTTCATTCGTAGTGACAACGGTTGGATCGCTTATGACGTACTTCTTACCAAAGAAGCGGCCGCTAAATCTCTAAAATTCTTCAAAAACAATGTGCCTGATGGCGGCGAACTGCCAGTCGTAGCAATGATTTACTCTCACTCGCACGCTGATCACTTTGGTGGCGCAAGAGCAATCAAAGACGCATACCCAGATGTAAAAGTGTACGGTTCGAAAAACATTACTAAAGAGATCGTCGACGAAAACGTATTGGCGGGTAATGCAATGTCTCGTCGTACCGCTTATCAATATGGCGCAACGCTGAACCGACATGAACACGGTATTGTGGATGCAGCACTGTCGAAAGGTCTATCAGCCGGTAGCATTACTTACGTACTGCCAGACTACGAGCTGAACCATAACGAAGAGATTGAAACTCTGGTTATCGACGGCCTAGAAATGCAATTCATGGATGCTTCAGGTACCGAAGCGGCATCTGAAATGGTGACGTACATTCCCAGCATAAAAGCACTTTGGACTGGCGAACTGACCTACCAAGGCATGCACAACCTGTACACGCTGCGTGGCGCTAAAGTACGTGACGGCTTGAAATGGTCTAAGAAAATCAACGAAATGTTGGTCACTTGGGGCGAAGAAACAGAAGTACTGTTTGCGTCTCACTCAGCCCCAATCTGGGGTGAACAAGAGATTTCTGATTACCTAAAAATGCAGCGTGACGCTTACGGTTTTACTCATAACCAAACGCTTCGTTTAGCCAATAACGGTGTGGTTCTACAAGACATCGGTGACGAGATTTACAAGGTAATGCCAGACAGCATTCAACAGTCTTGGCACACCAATGGTTACCACGGTACTTACTCTCACAACGCTCGTGCTGTGTACAACATGTACCTTGGTTACTTCGACATGAACCCGGCTAACCTTAATCCATTACCAATCGAGCCAGAATCGGTGAAGTTTGTTGAGTACATGGGCGGCAGCGACGCTGTGATTGAAAAAGCGCAGCAAGATTTCCAAGAAGGTGAATACCGCTTCGTTGCAACAGCACTGAATAAGGTGATTCAAGCTGAGCCTGAGAACAAAGTTGCACGTGGCTTATTGGCAGATACTTACGAGCAATTGGGTTATCAATCAGAAGGTGCAGGTTGGAGAAACATCTACCTAACGGGCGCTCAAGAGCTTCGTATTGGCACACAACCGGGCGCACCAAAAACTGCATCTCCGGATGTATTGGCTAACATGACCATTGAGAACTTGTTGGATTACTTAGCAGTTAAAGTGGATTCGCTAAAGGCACAAGAAACACCATTTACGTTGAATATTCAGCTGCCTGATGTGAAAGAGTTCTACTACGTTGAGATGTCTAACGGCAACCTGAACAACATCCAAGTATCAGAGCTGCAAGATGCGGATACAACACTGATCATCAATAAGTCTGACGTGTCTGATATCGTACTTAAGAAAACAAGCCTAGGAAAACTATTAGAAGACGGACAAGCAGGAGTGAAAGGTGACAAAACATCGCTTAACAAACTGCTGTCTTCACTGACAGAAGCTGACACCTCTTTTGAGATTGTTCCTCGTCCAAACAAAGGCGAAGAAGTTGATGTCGAGCTATACCAAGATTCAGCGGTACACGCGCATTAAACGTCCGAAACGCTAAATAGATAAAACAACAGCAGTAAGCTAGAAAAAACGTTCTATAAAGAACATAAAACAAGCCCCTACCTTTTGGTCGGGGCTTTCTTATTTGTTCTCAATAAGTGCTTCTTGAACGCTACTGCGTTTGCTCTCTTACTGAGGCTGAGAGCTTAATGAAACTGATAATTTGTTGAAGCTGATAGATTACTGAGTTTGCCCGTTTACTTCGCAATCCCAATAAGAAGGTGAACCATAATATTGAACAAAGTAGTCGATAAATACGCGAACCTTAGGCGCAAGCAACTGAGCACTCGGGTATACCGCCCAAATCGCAGCCTCATCTTTTAAAGGGTAATCCGGCAACACCTCGACCAGCGAACCTTCCGCGAGCTGCTTGTATGCTATCCAAGTCGCACACATGGCAATGCCCAGCCCATCGACACACACATCCCTTACCGCTTCACCGTGATCAACACGGATAGCACCTTTTTTCTTGATGGTGACATCGCCTTCTGGCGTATCGAACGTCCAACCTTCTAAGCCGGTTTGATTGATGCATTGATGTTGCTTGAGGTCTTCTGGTGTTCTCGGATGACCATGACCCGCCAAATATTCTGGCGATGCACACAAAATACGTTTATCAGTAGAGAGCTTACGAGCGATCAGGCTTGAGTTTTGTAGCTCCGCATTACGAATCGCCACATCAAAGCCACCATCGACCAGATCGACGATTGAATCACTGAGTGAAATGTCCACCGACAGATCTGGATACTTAGCCAAAAACCCTTTCAGAGCAGGCATAACATGCATGCGACCAAACGAAGAAGGTGCAGATATTCGCAACACCCCTTTTGGTAATTCATTACCGGTTCCGACAGAGGCCACACCCGCTTCGACACTCAAAAGGATTTGCTTGGCATGAGGAAGAAATGCCATGCCTTCTTCAGTCAGGGAGACCTTCCGCGTGGTGCGATGCACAAGACGAGCACCTAGGCTCTCTTCGAGCTTTCCGATATGAATACTGGCTACCGGAGGTGACAACCCAAGCTCTTGTCCTGCTTGACTTATATTGTGCGTAGACGCGAGTCGCACAAACAATTTTAGATGTTCAATGTTCATCAATAATGGCTAGCCTGCGCTGAGTACACGCTGCTTATTGGCCGCAGCGGCACGGGGAATAATGTGAGTTTTAATATAGGCATTAAGCTTAAACCATGCAAAAGCGCCTGCTAAAACATTGGCGACGGTCGCAGCAATAACCGCATTGATCATGTCTCCGGTTATAGAGCCGAGCCATAACGCTGGAATGTAGAAAACAAACAAGCGTAGGAAAGAGACATTCAAAGCTTTACGCGGCACACCCAAGGCATTAAACACCGACGCAACCAACATGCAAAGCCCAAGCGGCCCATAGCTGAACGGTATAAATAACAAGGTCACTTCAAACCAGCTGCGTATGCTTTGTTCTTCCGAGATCACAGGAATAATCCAGCCACTAAACAGCGCCAACAATGCTGCCATCGCAGTGTGGAAAACCAATAAGAACTTCGCAGTTGTATTCAATAGCTCAGGGATTTTGCATCGCTGCTGCGCCCCTAGGTAACGCCCAATCATAGGTGGTATGGACATCGTCAGAGCAAGAGAAAACACCAGCATAAAACTTTCAACACGAGCGAGTAAGCTCCAAAAAGCCATCTCATCAGTTCCGATTCTCGCAATCAAAAGCATTGAGAAGAATGCGCTGACCGCAGGTAATATCTGATTCGCAGTAGTTGGCATTACCGTCTTGAATAACTCAAAACTGTAGCCTTTGATTTGGGTGCTGCACGCGCCATTGAAGCCAAACCAACCTTTACCGCGAGACTTGATTAGCATGTAGATTGCGCCTAATGCGTAGCCAATGCTCGATGCGATCGCCGCCCCTGCAATGCCCATATCCAATCCAAAGATCAAAATAGGGTCGAGAATTAAGTTAATCACACTGGCAGCCAAGAACATGCTGCCGGTTGTTTTAGTATCGCCATTGGCACGATAAACGCAGGTGGCCAGATAAAGCACCGCCACCATCAATGCACTAAACAGCCACAGCGGCCAGTACACATTAAAAATCGACAGCATGGATTGGTATTGAGCTTCGGAGACATCATTCACAAACGACGCAAAAACAGTATCGCTAAAAACAATCAGCCCTATGCAGATCAAAGCAATCACCAAGACACCAAACCCGACCGACAACGTCGCAATTGAAGTAGATTTACGTTGCTCTTTTGCCCCTACCGCTTGAGAAATAATGGACGTTGCCGCGACACCGATGCCCACTTGAACACCGGTAAACGCCGCTTGGAATGGCAAGGTGATACCGTGAACCGCCAACTCATTCACCCCTAGCTGACCGATAAAGATCGAATCGACCAATTGCACCATCATGATCGCAAACACACCCAGCGTCAGTGGCAGTGTTTTCTCAATAATGGTTTTCAAAGTCGCGGATCTCATCTGCATAGGTCGGTTTACTCTTGTCTGTACTTTGGGGCTAATTACCTAGTTGAGCAGTATACGAAGCTAAATGAAAAGGATAAGAGCACCAAACAAGGAATGAGTTTTTAGATTTCGTTGACAATCGAATCAGCAAGATACCTTCAACGTTAAAATACACAACTAAGGCATTGAATAAATTGAAATTACAAAACTCGCCAACACTCTTAATAATTCGTTAATAGTGTTTCGTTTAATGGTTAATTGTTGGCTCGAACATTCCTCGCTAGCCTGAATTTAGGTCGCATTCACACTGAATAGGCTGAAATGAAATCTCTCAGAAGGAATATGGAAATGGCATATCAAGGTTATACAACGTTTAAAGCTCAAGCCGAGGATGGGATTCTTACCGTCACTTTTGACTTCGGTACTGTGAATGTTCAAGGGCAAGAGATGCTTGCCGACCTCAATGGTTTAGCAATGAGACTAGAGCGCGATCGTGACATCAAAGTCGTGGTATTTCAGTCAGCAAACCCTGAAGTTTGGGTCTGTCACTACGACACCAATCTATTAAAAGACATGTCGACAGAAGCCGTTTCTCGTGAAGAAGCGAAGTTGCTCGACCTACAAGTGGTGCTCGAAAGAATCAGCAAACTGCCACAGGCCACCATTGCCAAGCTTGAAGGCTTCGCTCGAGGTGGAGGCCACGAATTTGCACTGGCATGTGACATGCGATTAGCGGCTCGTGGTAAATACAAATTCATGCAAATGGAAGTTGGCATGGGCATTCTTCCTTGTGGTGGCGGCGCATCACGTATGGCACGCCAAGTCGGCTTAGGTCGCGCACTCGAAATCGTCTTGAGTGCACGAGACTTTGATGCTGACGAAGCCGAAGCATACGGCACCATCAACAAGGCACTAGAACCGGATGAAATTGGCGAATACGTCGATACTCTTGCCAAACGAATCGCTCAATTCCCTGCCGAATCGATCAATGCATGTAAGCAAGCGGTGTACGAATCTATCGATAAACCGATCGACGAAGCACTCAAAGCAGAGGCCTACTGGTTGTATCAAGCCACCAGCAAAACACCTGCGGTTAAGCGCTTCCAAATTGCCGATGAGCAAGGCCTAGAGCACGATATGGAAAACCAACGTAACTGGGAAACTCTGGTTATGAACGTTCAAGACATCAAATAACTCGGTCACTTCTCTTAATTTGGGTCAGTCACAAACTGACCCATTGTCTTACTTAATCGTTAAACGCCAACGGTTAACCACCAAGTGTTAAAATGGTCATTATTTGCCCCATAGACTCACATTTGAGTCTTCAGCTTGTGAGCCAAATGCAACTATGTGTCATTAATCTTTGTTATAACGTTGTTCAAACTATTTTTTGAAGGACGGAATATGCAAAAAATAATTCTGATCACAGGTGCCACGGATGGCATTGGTTTAGAGACCGCAAAAGCACTAACGCAGCAAGGGCACCATGTTCTAATTCATGGCCGCAACCCAGCTAAGGTCAATAAAGTCGTGACCGCTCTGTCTCGCCTGTCTAAGAATGCAATCATCGAAAGCTACATCGCAGACCTATCGACGCTCTCTGAAGTTGAGGCGCTCGCAACCCAAATCAAAAGCGATCACAAACGACTCGATATACTCATTAACAACGCAGGTGTGTATAAAGTGTCGGACATCACCACTCCAGACAATCTTGATGTGCGTTTTGTCGTAAACACCATTGCGCCGTATCTACTGACACAAAAGCTGCTTCCTCTTTTTGATGCGACAGGTCGTATCGTCAACCTATCTTCAGCAGCCCAAGCACCCGTAGATCTAGATGCATTAATCAGTCCGAATGCGGGCGAACTTGATGGTCCGGTTTACGCGCAAAGTAAGCTGGCGCTAACGATGTGGTCCATCGAATTAGCCAATACTCTTTTAGACAAAGGCACCGCAATTATCCCTGTAAACCCAGCTTCTTTCCTTGGTAGTAAATTAGTGAAAGATGCTTATGGCGTTGATGGCAACGACCTTGCGATTGGAGCCGATATTCTTTGTCGTGCTGCGCTCAGTGATGAGTTTGCCAACGCTTCTGGTCAATATTTTGATAATGATTCTGGGTTGTTCAAAGACCCGCACGCCGACGCATTAGACAACACTAAGAACCACAAGCTGGTGACAGTGCTTAATCAATTACTCGAAAAAAAGCTGTGCGTTACGCACTGATCATTCATTAGTAAAAAACGACCACTAACACTCCCCCCCACCACCACACACACAATCCAAGCCGCAGTTCTATCTATACAGACAAAGAACTGCGCGCTCTTTCGATTATTAAGATTTCTTTAATACTGATTCCCCACTTTGCCCAATTATCACCCCAGATGCAGATTGTTAAACTTGTCCTCGTCGAAACAACACAGGCTACGGCCGAGGAGCATTTATGCGTTTTGAAGGTAAAGTTTATCGTCCTTGGATGGAAGCAGAGAGCGTACTCATCCAGACAACATTGGGGTGCAGTAACAACCAATGTACCTTCTGCACGATGTTTGATGATAAGCGTTTCAAAGTAAGAGACATCAAAGACATCTTTGAAGATATTGATGCAGCGAGAAAAATCTACCCGCATGTTGAATCTATCTTTTTGGTCGATGGTAATGTGATGGCGATTAGAACCGAGATGCTGATTTCGATTCTGGATTACATCAAGATCACCTTCCCAGAGATCAAGAACATCTCTCTGTATTCAGGGTTCAATGACTTCCGTCGTAAGAGCTTGTCTGAATTAAAAGAGATTAAGTCGGCAGGTTTAAGCATGGCCTATTCAGGCTTGGAGTCCGGTGACCCAATTTTGCTTGAACGCATTCAAAAGCGCATGACGCGTGAGCATGCGATTGAAGGAATGAACCTAGCCCGTGAAGCAGACATCAAGGTACTGGCTTCTTTCATCTTTGGCCTTGGCGGCAAAGAGCGTTCTATAGAGCATGCGATTAATACCACCAGCTTGTTGAACATCATGCAGCCAGATGCGATTGCACCGATGGCTTTAGCCGTTCAACCGGGATCGGTATTGGAAAAAGAAGTAAACCGTGGCGAGTTTGTTTTACCAACGCCATTGCAGATTCTGGAAGAAGAAAAATACTTGCTCGAAAACCTAGAAGATTTCGATTGCTACTACTGGGGTGACCACGGCAATAACATCTCACCAATGCGTGGCATGTTGCCTCAGGCTCGTAAGCCGTTTCTTGATAAGATAAATCAAGACATCGCGCATAACCCAATCACTAAGCAAAACGTCATTAAAACCTTTGCTTGGTAACGAGTAACCTCTACATCGTTTGAAGCAGCCACAAAAAGGGCCAGTGTCAGCTGGCCCTTTCATTTTCTAGTTATGTCGCTCTCTATCGAACTACCTGGAGCCGACCGCTCGGACTAATTCTGCGATTCCATCCCAATCACCCTTGTCCATTTTGTCTGTCGGTACCATCCAAGTTCCACCGCAGGCAACGACTGATTTCAGTGCTAAGTAAGACTCAACGTTCGCTGGGCTTACACCGCCTGTAGGCATAAAGTTAACCGGGTAAACAGCCGTCAACGCTTTCAACATAGGAATACCGCCAGATGGCTCGGCAGGGAAGAACTTTAGTGTCTTAAGCCCCATTTCCATTGCTTGTTCAACCAAGCTTGGGTTACTCACTCCAGGAACAATCGTAACCCCTCTTTGCTGACAGTATTTGACTGTGGTTGGATTCAAACCTGGGCTGACAATGAAATCAACACCCGCATTAATGGCAGTATCCACCTGCTCTGTAGTCAGCACAGTACCTGCGCCAATCAGTAACTCAGGGTAAGCTTCACGCATCAAACGAATCGACTCTGCTGCCGCTTCTGTACGAAATGTCACTTCAGCACAAGGCAAGCCATTTTCAACCAGTACTTTCGCAAGCGGCACAGCCTGAGCAACGTCATTAATGGCGATCACCGGAACGATGCGAATATCTCTGAGTCGCTGTTCAATTGTTTTCATTGTTCATTTCTCTCATTATCAAACAGACAAATTAAGCCAAGTCGCTGCCGTTGCTTGCGATCACTTTTTTGTACCAGTGGAATGACTTTTTAGGAATACGATTTAACGTACCATTGCCTAGGTTGTCTCTGTCCACGTAGATAAACCCATAGCGCTTGCTCATCTCTCCGGTCGACGCCGCAACAAGATCGATACAACCCCAAGGTGTGTAACCCATCAATGGTACACCGTCTTCCATTGCTTCATGCATCGCAACAATGTGCTGACGAAGGTAATCAATGCGGTAATCATCGTTCACTTCTCCATTGTCATCCAAGGTATCACGAGCACCTAAGCCATTTTCTACCAAGAAAAGTGGTTTCTGGTAACGGTCATAGAGTGTGTTCATCGTAATTCGAAGACCTGTAGGGTCAATGACCCAGCCCCAATCACTTGCTGGAAGATGAGGGTTTTTGATGGACTTAACGACGTTCGCTGCACTCGTATTTCCTGCATTCATATCAGCGGAAGCACAGCGTGAAGCGTAATAACTGAAAGAAATGAAATCGACGGTGTTCTTTAGAATCTCGAAATCTTCATCTTGTGTTTCAAGCACCACACCTTTGTTATCAAACACTTTTTGAGCATAAGATGGGTAGTAACCACGCGATTGAACATCGATAAAGAACAGGTTCTCGCGGTCTTTTTCCATAGCCATCAGCACATCTTCTGGCTTACATGAATATGGATAGAAGTTACCGCCCGCCAGCATACAACCCACTTGGTTTTGCTCATCAACTTCATGGGCAATCTTGGTTACCAAAGCGCTTGCTACTAGCTCATGGTGAGCTGCTTGGTACTTCACTTGATCGTGATTTTCGCCTTCCTGAAACAACAATCCAGCACCAGAAAACGGGCTCGCTAGTAAAATATTGATTTCGTTGAAAGTTAACCAGTATTTCACCAAGCCTTTGTAGTTTTCGAAACAGGTTCTCGCGTAACGGCTAAAGAACTCAATCATCTTACGATTACGCCACGAACCATACTCGTTGACCAAGTGCATAGGCACATCGAAATGGCACAAGGTAACGAGCGGCTCAATACCGTATTTCTTACACTCTTCAAAAACATCACGGTAAAAATCTAAGCCAGCTTGGTTCGGCTCTAGCTCGTCACCTTTTGGAAAGATTCGGCTCCAAGCGATGGATACGCGGAAGACTTTAAATCCCATCTCTGCCAGCAAGGCGATGTCTTCTTTGTAACAGTGATAAAAGTCTATCGCGTTATGGCTTGGGTAGAACTCGTCTTCGCTGAGCGTCACCTTATCAACCTGACCAAGCTTAATTGGCATGCGGTTCTCACCATAAGGGATCATATCTACGGTTGTTAGGCCTTTACCACCCGCTAAGTGAGCGCCTTCAGACTGGTTTGCAGCAATAGCGCCGCCCCATAAGAAATCTTCGGGAAATTGAATGTTTGACATCGAATACCTCGGAAACAATAAAAGTCACCTTACGCTGAAGTAAGGTGACTGAATAAATTAATCAATTCTAATTAAGACGCGGACACTACTGTCGGCTTGTCTTCTGCCTTACCAGCTTCTTTGTTTGCTAACTCTGAAGTTGCTTTCTCATCGGCATCATCTTCTGGAACATCTTCAAAGCCTAAAACTAGGGTTAGAACAAATGACAGAACAATAGACAATGCGATCAGACCGAACACCCAAACGATACTCATTGGGTCATTCACATCGAAGAACTGAACACTCGTAAACAAGCTTGGTGCTGCCATCGAGTGACTCGCAAGGCCACCCATGCCCGCTAATGCACCTACGATAAAACCAGTAATCATTGTTGCGATAAGTGGACGTTTCAGACGAACAAGCACGCCGTACAATGCAGGCTCAGAGATACCGGCGAAGATAGCTGAAGCACCTGCGGCTAATGATGTCTGCTTTAGTGCGCTGTTTTTGGTTTTGTAAGCAACAGCCAGACACGCACCACCCATACCGAGGTTGGCACCGATTTCTGAAGGCATAACCATACCTTCACGACCCGTCTCAGCAATGGTTTGAATAATCGTTGGAGTAAATACACGGTGCATACCAGTAAGAACAAGTAGAGGCCACAGTGCGCCCATGATAGCAACCGACAACCAACCTAATGTGTCATGAATTGTGTAAACAAGCGCTGAAAGTGCAGTACCAACCCAAATACCAAATGGACCGATAAGTACGATAGCAACCGGAGCTGCAATCAATACGATAAGCATAGGTTTCAGGAAGTTTTTAGTCACAGCAGGGGTAATGCTATCTACCCAACGTTCTATGTAAGAAAGAGCCCAAGTCATCACAAGTACAGGAATAACCGTGTAGGTGTATTTCACTGACGTGATTGGGATACCGAAGAAATCAACGTGCTTGCCTTCTGCTGCTTGCGCCATCAATTCCATAAAGTTCGGGTGGATTAAGACACCGGCAATCGCAATGGAAAGAGACATATTGGTCTTGAATTTGATCGATGCGGAAGCGGCAACCATAACCGGTAGGAAGAAGAAGGCGCCATCGCCAATCGCTTTCAAGATAATCAAGGTAGGTGCATTTGGCTCAACCCAGCCCAGCATCTCAAGTACCATGGCGAGCAGTTTGACCATTGAAGCGCCAATGATTGCTGGGATAAGAGGCGACATGGTACCAACCAGTGCGTCCAACATCTTCGCACCAATTGACTTAGCCGTTAGCTTCTCTTTTTTAGCAGGAACCTCTGACTCAGATACAGTGGATAGCTCACAAAGCGCCATCACTTCTTTGTATGCATACGATACCTCGTTACCAATGATAACTTGTACTTTGTCTCCATTATCAACAACACCCATCACACCTTTCAGTGCTTTTAGCTTGTTAATATCGACGCCATCTTGGCTGTGTAAAACGAATCGTAGTCGAGTCATACAGTGTGTTAGGGCAGCCACATTTGTCTTGCCCCCAAGATGCTCAACAACAGATTTCGCAATTGCGCGGTAATCGTTGGCCATTTTATCCCCCAAAGATCTCTTTCCAGTGATTTTTAAACGCGAATATAGTGAGATGTGACTAATTTTCCGTCAGTAGGATGCAAAAACAATCACAATTGTTGTGAATTGTTGTTTTGTGTCCTTCATCACACTTCCTTAAGTTACCGGTAACATGTTACCGGTAACGCTTATAAGATAAAGCCATATTTACAAGCGATGTTCAAAATTGAGATCACGCGCAAATTTGTTAAGAGGATTGAGTTATGGCTGGTAGTAGTGTCATCGTCATGGGTGTCAGTGCTTGTGGGAAAAGCACGATAGGCGAGCAGTTGGCAAAAAAACTTGGGCGTAAGTTCATTGATGGTGACGACCTTCATCCTCGAGCAAACATTCAAAAAATGGCGTCAGGCCAACCTCTTAATGATGATGATCGCATTCCATGGCTGGAACGCGTTCGTGATGCAGCGTACAGCCTAGAAAGTAAAAATGAGCACGGCATTATTGTGTGTTCTGCGTTGAAGAAGAAGTACCGCGACCAAATTCGCGAAGGGAACAAAAACCTCACCTTTCTCTTTTTAGATGGCAACATTGACCTGATCTTGCATCGAATGCGTCAGCGCCAAGGCCACTTCATGAAAGAGAACATGATTAAAAGCCAGTTCGAAACATTAGAAAGACCCGATCACGAGCCAGATACGGTTGTCATCAGCATTGATGGCGATATTGATGACGTTGTGGACTGTGCTGCGATTGTGCTTTCAATGACTGATGAGGCAGAAACAGCATGACCCTTCCAACCATCCAAGCGGTGACTCAACGATTAATTGAACGAAGCAAAGAGACTCATGAAGCGTTTCTAAACCGAACCCAACACCAAGCCTCTGCTGGCAAAGGTGGTAAAGGGCTTTCTTGCGGCAACTTGGCTCATGCTGTCGCAGCTTCTTGCTCCGATGAGAAACGCTCGATTCTTGATCTCACTAAATCCAATGTGGCGTTAATCAGCTCTTACAACGATATGTTAAGCGCTCACCAGCCGTATCAACACTATCCAGATCAGATCAAAAAGGCGTTAGCTAAGTTCGGCCACACCTCTCAAGTAGCGGGCTGTGTTCCCGCGATGTGCGATGGGGTAACTCAAGGCCAACCAGGCATGGATATGTCTTTGTTTTCAAGGGACTTGATTGCTCAATCGACCGCTCTTTCACTGAGTCACAACGTGTTTGATTCAACCCTATTACTTGGTATTTGCGACAAGATAGCTCCAGGACAACTGATGGGCGCGCTCTCTTTTGCACATCTACCCACCGCTTTTGTTCCGGCGGGCTTGATGGCAACGGGCATCAGCAATGATGAGAAAGTACATATTCGCCAAGAATACGCGGCTGGTAAGGTAGGAAAAAGTGCCTTACTGGATATGGAGTGCAACGCTTATCACTCAGCGGGCACCTGCACTTTTTACGGCACAGCCAATACCAATCAGCTGGTATTTGAAGCGATGGGGCTGACGCTTCCGGGCTCAGCGTTTATTCATCCTGACTCTAAATTGCGCGCATCACTCACTCAGCATGCCGCCATTGAAATTGCTTCAATGACACCACAAGCCGCAAACTTCCGCCCGCTTTCTGAAGTCTTTACCGCTAAAAGCTTAATCAATGGCATTGTTGCCCTACTCGCATCAGGTGGCAGCACTAACCACAGCATTCACATGGTCGCAGTAGCACGCGCAGCAGGATTTATTCTGACTTGGCAAGACATCAGCGATCTATCCGATGTAGTGCCTTTACTTGCTCGAGTTTATCCCAACGGTCCAGCAGATATGAATGCGTTCCAAACGGCAGGCGGAGTTCCCGCGCTGTTACGCCGTTTAGATCAAGCCAACTTACTGCACCGAGATGTCACACCTACCTTTGGCTCGTTTGAAGATCAAATGAGTATTCCAGAGCTTGAAAATGGAAAGCTAACGTGGAAAAAGTGCAAACAGTCGGCAGATGCAGAGGTAATTGCAGGCCAAGAACAGGTATTCCAAAGCACAGGCGGAACGCGAGTCCTTTCAGGGAACCTTGGCAACGCAGTGATTAAGGTGTCAGCGGTTGCAGAAGAGCAACGTGTAATAGAAGCACCTGCGGCAGTTTTTGATTGCCAACATAAGGTAGAAGCCGCGTATCAACGAGGTGAACTCAACAAAGATTGCATTGTTGTGGTAATAAACAATGGCCCAGCTGCGAACGGTATGCCTGAACTGCACAAGCTTATGCCGATTCTAGGCAATATACAGAAACAAGGTTTCAAAGTAGCTCTGGTTACCGATGGTCGTCTTTCCGGAGCCTCAGGAAAGATCCCATCCGCGATTCATGTCTCACCAGAGGCGATTCGAGGCGGAGCCATTGGGCTTGTTCGCGAAGGCGATATCCTGCGCTTAGATTGCGCGAGTGGCGAACTCAATAACCTCAACGACATGCAATCTCGCCAAGCGAAGGTATTTGAGGCAGACGCCAACCAGCAAACCATGGGGCGCAACCTATTTAGCGTGATGCGCCAAAGCGTTTCGAGTGCAGAACAAGGGGCGAGTTTTATCGTCTAGCTGTGTCACTACTTAAATGTAAAAGCAAAAGGGGCATCATTTCGATGCCCCTTTCAGTTTCCACGATACTTGGTTAAACGCTTTCGCCATCAGTGATGCGATAGCCCATATCCACTACCGTTTCCGTAACTGGCTCACCTTTCAATCGGGCAAGCAGTAGCTCGGCACTTTTCTTACCTATTTCATAACGTGGCGTATCCACGCTAGTCAGTTTTGGGCGTATGGTTTGACCAATATCTAACGCGTTATAGCCCACCACAGATAGCTGTTGCGGCACTTGGATTCCACGTTGCTGGGCAACGAGCAAGGTACCTATCGCGATGTCATCATTGGTGCAGAACACGCCATCTAGATCTGGGTAATCCGCAAGAGCGCGATCAAGCAGATCTTCAGCCAAAGAGAAGTTAGAGTGCTGTTCAGTCAACACGTGTTTAGGCTCTAATCCAGCCTCATACATCGCTTTGTCATAGCCTTGCAAACGCAACTTGGTTCGCGCATCCAATCGAGCGCCAAAGTAAGCAATAGAGCGTTTACCAGCTTCAATCATTCGCTTCACGACATGGTAAGAAGCATCAATATGGTCCAAGCCAACAACCATATCGATCGGATTGGTTGGGAGTTCCATCGTTTCAACAACAGAAACACCTGAATTCTTGATCATCTGTAACGTGCGGGGGGTGTGGTGGCTTTCCGTCAATATCAACCCATCAACTTGATACGAAAGCAGCGAAGCAATCTTTTCCTCTTCTTCCACAGCATCATAGCTAAAATGAGCAAGCAACGTCTCGTAGCCATTCTCTTTAGTAACCGTTTCGATACCTTGAACAAACGCGGCAAAGATTTGGTTTGATAACGAAGGGAGCAAGATACCGATCGCTTTACTCGACGATTTAGAGAGCATAGCTGGCGCTTTGTTTTCAATGTATCCCATCTCTTCAATAACCGCTGCAATTTTAACGCGAGTTTTGGCTGCGACTGAATCGGGATTGCGCATGTAACGAGAGACGGTCATCTTTGTGACCCCCACTTTGTCTGCAACATCTTGAAGTGTGGTTCGAGTTTTCTTCTGCTGTTCTGTCATAACTATTTGAACTCTTTATTATGTTACAAGTAACATTATAAAGTTCTCACCGCCTCAAGTTCAACCCATTCGTTGTCATCGACACATAGTATTGAAATCGTTCTACCATCGGCAAATTAGTTTGGCGTTAACGAAAGGTTGGTATCACGCATGCTTGATGAAAGCTTGGCTTAACTGCTGAAAGAGTGAGTCTACGTTGGGTAGAGTTGTCAGATGTGCGGACAACGGAGTATGAACTTGCGCGTCCACCACGGTTGGATTGCCACAAACTTGATTATAAAAATTTACGGGCGCAACGATGTTCTCTAGGTCGACATCCAACAAGATACAAGCTTGCGAAAGTACGATTTGGCCGCCCCCTTGTTTAAGCAAAACACGCTGCGCCGTGCCCACTATTTTTTGTTTATTGATATTGAGGTTGTAGTCACCATCACAATAAGAACCGGGAGTCGCGTGTACATCCACATCGATGCCCAGTTCTTTAAAAAACAGGGTTAAGACATTGCACAGATGTAGATACGCTTTTTGGATGTTGTAGGCTTCATCACGAGGCCAATGATAAATATGCGATAAGTTAATGATCCCCGGCAGTTGAGGAACGGGAGCACCACCCGTTTTACGTGAGGTGAGTTGCCAGCCTTGTGCCGCGAGTTGCTTTCTAGACTCGACCGTCACTGGCCACTTCTTACCTGCGGGCAAAACGAGTGTCGGCGTTTTTGCTTGCCACAGCATTAAGGCTTGTCCAATCTCACCCGCCTGAATTTGCTGCAATAATTCAGCTTCTTTTTCAAACGCACGATCAACATCAATGTGCGGGTAACGTACGAGTTTATTGGTTAACTTCAATGCACTTTCCTCTACAGATTGTGGTGACCTATCATTTAACGTTCTGCAATGGTTGATGAGATATGGGACTATGTGCGATGAAACATAGCACCAAAAGTTAGTTATTGGCGCCATAGTAGCTTGTCAGTTGCCCATCTCAAAGGTGAGTGCTAACATTTGTACACACACCAATAAAGGAATACATCATGGACACTAGAATTCAATTTCGTGTTGATGAAGAAACAAAACGCCTAGCTCAACAGATGGCTGAGAGCCAAGGTCGCACACTGAGTGGTGCTTGCCGTGAGCTTACTGAGCAACTCGCTGAGCAACAAAGACAAACATTATCTCACGATGCATGGCTAACTGAACAAGTAAACCTAGCATTTGAGAAGTTTGACTCAGGAGAATCCGTTTTCGTTGAACACCAAACTGCTAAATCTCGAATGGAAGAACGCAAAGCCAGAATACGTAATCGAGGTAAGCAATGATTTTATGGGAAGAAGAATCACTCAATGATCGTGAAAGGATCTTTGAGTTTATCTATGACTTCAACCCTGATGCGGCAGAAAACGCTGACAACCTCATTGAAACAAAAGTAGAAAACTTGCTTGAGCAGCCTCTAATGGGTGTACAGAGAGACGGCATTCGTGGGCAATTACTTATAATTCCTGAGATTTCAATGATCGTCTCCTATTGGATCGAAGGCGACATTATCCGAATTATGCGCGTACTCCACCAGAAACAAAAGTTCCCAATGGATTGATTACTTCCTCTGGGCAACTAGCCCAATTAAGGGGTGAACAACGCCTCCACCCAACCTAAAGCATTGTGCCATAAACATTTAACTTGAAGTAGGAGCAAAAGTGCCAAGCGTTGTGAATCACTCTTAAATTGCTTGTTATAACACAATTGCTACACGTCACTTTCCGTTAGTATCTGACGACAATTTCGTACTGTAAGGACGCGAATTTCATGGCTGAGGCTATATATGATTCGATAGTGACCAAACAAAATTTCACGGTAATTGGTATGAGGCAGCTCAGGAACCATTCGCCCCATGTCAGGCATACTTGAGAGTAAATCAGTTTTATCAAAAACCTCATTAACCCAGTTTTCTGCCGCCACTGGATTATCCAGTGAAATAAACTCGGCTGCATCACCTAACTTTTGTAATGCTAGTGGTGACCAGACTACTTTCATTTCTTAATGCGCCCCAATACTTGAGCACGAGCGTCTTCATTGGAAACACCTAAACCTGAAGCTAATTGTGCTTCAGCAGTACGCATTTCTTCCAGTAACTCGATCTTCTCTTGCATTGCTTCATATTCTGCAACATCAAGGACAACCGCAACACCCTTACCACGTTGTGTGATAACTAGTGGTCTGCGAGTTTCGTTAATCTGTTTAATAAATGACGTCACGCCAGCACGAAATTCAGACAAAGGCTGAATATCTTGATCAAAATGGATGCGGCTCATGTTGAACTCCCTATGGTACAATTTAATGTACAAATAATAGTTCAAATAGCAATTTTGAGCAATAGCCTGATTTTGTGTTATAGCCCTGTTAAGGTGTGAGCAACGCAATACCGATGCTACCGTATACCGCCTTAAACACTGAACGCAACGCATAATAAAAATGCCACGCGTTGCGAATCACTCTTAAACAGTTTGTATGGATAATAAGCACTCCAATCGGGTAATGTGAGACCCAGGCTTTAGCTGCAACTAAAGCTTTCTATGTAGTAGTTCGTTTAAACGCTGGCTCCTCTATCGAGAGACCGATAACAAACATGAACGCTACATAGGACTTCAAGCATAAACCTCGAATAGTCGACTGGGTCTCGAACCCGCATTACGCAAGCATGAGTTAGCTTATTATGAATACCAAAATCAATCAAAGCATCAACGTTGGAGTTGATACCGGCAAAACACAATTAGACATCCACATCAGGCCACTAGACCTATTTTTCTCAGTAGAGAACAATGATAAAGGCATCAAAAAAGCACTCAAAACGATTAAGAGTCACAGTCCTGAACGAATCGTTATTGAAGCAACAGGCCGATTAGAAATGCCTTTTGTTCTTGCATGTGCAGAGGCTCAATTACCTATTGTCAGAGCAAACCCTGTCCACATAAAACGGTTCGCTGGTGCTATTGGCCGCAGAGCCAAAAATGATCGTTTAGATGCAGAATTGATTGCTCACTATGGAGAAGCAATCAAACCAGCTCTTACTGTCATAAAGCCAAAAAACATACGCCTAATGAGTGACTTAGTCATTCGCCGAAACCAGTTGTTATCCATGCAAACCATGGAAAAGAACCGAATCCAGATACTTCCCGCTTCTCTCCATCCGACTATCAAACCGATGCTAACCACGATCAAAAATCAAATCACCAAGTTAGAAGAAAAGCTCGTTAAACTCATTGAAGATAGCCCTGAATATCAGGCTAAAAACACAATATTGCAGAGCGTCCCTGGAATAGGAAACATTGCCGCTGCATCAATAATTAGCAACGTACCAGAACTTGGCTACATCACAAATAAACAAGCGGCATCACTAATTGGTGTCGCTCCAATAACACGCGAAAGTGGGCGCTACAAAGGTAAGCGCGTGATCCAAGGCGGTCGAGCGCAAGTACGCACAGTGTTATATATGGCAATGATGTCAGCCATGCAATGTAACCCCGTATTCAAAGCAACTTATGCTCGACTTGTAGCTGCCGGAAAGCCTAAGAAAGTCGCAATAATCGCGTGTGTTCGAAAGATGGTTGTGACTCTTAACTCTATGCTGAGAGATGGCGCCATGTGGGATGAAAACACTGCCAAAAATTAATCATTGACGCCATAGTCGTTTGTTATACGATTTTTACTTTGTACCCACCGCAACCATTTTTGAATTAAATACTGTCATACCATTTTCTTGAGGAGCCTCCGGAAAATAGATTGGTGGATAGCTATCAAAATTTATAGTTAGCTGCGAAGGTTCATCAATCGATAAGTCACGAGTTGGCAACAATTTACCTAGATTCAAGTTAATGTCTTTGGGTTGATTCCAAGTTACCCAGAACGCAAATGGAAAGAATTTTAGTAAGTCACCAACTATTGGCTCTGCTGCCCCAAATTTACTCCCAAATGCTCGAGCAATGCGAATATCGTTGAAAGGATAGAACCAGTAGTAAATTTCGAGTTCATCGGGCAAAGGGGATGTCTCGTCAAAAAAGTAATCAGCCATTGCTTGATACATCGGTGCATGCGGTGTGTCTTGCTGAACAATGTCTACCGCATTACCTGCTAAAATATGCCCAATAACAGACCTCGCCAACCTTTGCGGCCTTACAAAGTAGGTTTTGCATGGCGGTAATGACAAGTACCCCTTGGAAACAGACTCTGCCAAAAGTTTAACCTCATTGAACAGTTCAGCCAAAGCAGGATCGTACTTTTGCCCTAACCAATCATTGTTACAGCTAGAGCACGTCGTACGATAATTCAAGCCTCCTTGAGAAGTAGTAGTGTACCTTTTGTCCTCGGAGCTAGTTAGTGAACGGACAACAACTTTACTGACATTTCCACAACTTGCAGGTGGGACATGCTCTCGAGTCAGTTTTGCGGGCTTTCTGCAAATGGCACAATAACCCTCTTTTGGTCCCCACGTATTAATTCTTTTGGACAAATGATCCGAATACTTTCCCATTATTCCTATACTCTCGACTAATCGTATAACGCCCGCGTAATAGGCGCGAGCTTGCGAGCGTCCTAATTGACGCGTTTGTTAGCCAAATTACACCTCAATAATCTTAGTGATATTCTGTATGCTCGAGTGAACTGAAGTTATTTCAAGAACGAACACCTTTTCCAATACTTTCCTTGGCGATGACAGTGCTCTATCAACGAAGTCTTTAGAAAACTCTCCACTTTCTACATGCTGATTGAGAGCATCAAGATATAGGTCTCTCAATCTGGGGTTGTGCTCAACAGCGGCGTTTAATTTGTCTCTTATTTGGGGAGCCTCCAACGTCAGAGATGAAGAACTATGCGCAAATATGTTTCGAATTTCTCTAAACGTATTGAACATTAGCATTTGCTGTTTAGATATAAGACCAATTCTGTAGCTGAGTTGAATTTTTGAGGAAAATGTTCCCAAGGGTCCATTGTGTTCAAAAATGACATCTTTACGATTAGGCGAATCCACCAACCTAGCTTTCAATAGCTCTTCTAGAGCAAGTTCAAGCGTTGACGCCGCAATCAAAACAGCACCTCGATCACTTTCTCCTTGCAGTATATTTATCATTTCTTCAAAAGATACCATCTACTAACTCCTAGTTAAAATAAGTTGGCTAACGCCTTGCTCACCGGCACATTCAGTGAAGAGCGTTTTTGTGTAAAATTGAGCGTAGCGATACACAAAAACGAGCGTAGCTGTATGTATCCGAGTGGAGCAACTTGTTATGCATTTTGTTGATAGTCAGGCCTTAAACCCTCGGTCAAGTATTTGTTTATTTCGTATTTCAGGTGTTCGAGAAAAAACTCTTGTCCACTCATGTCATAAACACGGATAAACTTTGCGGAAATGTTCATTAGTACATTTCCAGATATTTTTTCACCTTTGCTTTCTGCCGCTTGTGTAAAAGCACGCATAGTTGTCTGCACGATTTCAAGAATTTTTTCATCTGAAACTTTCTTGTTATTAACTAATAACGGTCTATACATTTTGACAGTTGCATCATTAAGTTCATCAAGAAGAGTTCTCTTCTTTTTTCTAAAAAATCCAAACATCATTATCTCCTAACGATCAATTTTTGACTCTTCAATAATCCTATTAATTGAATCCAAGTTCTTGCTAGATCTTTCCCAAACAACATCAGCTTCAATTACGCTGTCATGCTTTTCTTCTTTACTATCTCGATTGTAAATTGAGTCTTCTTTTTTATTAGCAATGCAATCCATGCCATAAACAAATAGCGCAGTTCCTGGCGTACCTATAGCTAATGGAGCAAGAAGGACATAAGGAGCAAAAATTAGCAGAAGAATACCAATGATCACCGAACCGAAGCAAAATACCAGCCATGATACTAAAGCTGAAATAGCTAAACCCCAAATACATACCCCACCGACTAAGCTTAACAAACCTATTAATGTTCTCATTTTTTCACCGAATGATAGATCATACTAAAGAAAAGAAATATTGACCCACCTACAATTACAATTGGCCAAAAAACCGCTGTTAGCAATGCAGTAAAAAAACCATTTTGTAATTGCGCAAAAAATAGCAAAACAGCAATAACGATATAAATCCCTTCTAACATAAAACCTCCTGTTGTCCTTGCTCAACTGTTGATTGCAAGGTTTCAAGTAAAGTTTCGAGTTTACTCACTAAGGAGTGGTCAACACTGTTGTTATTTAGCGCTACAACAAGGTAGTCCGTAACATTTTTTATTTGCTCTTGAGGGATGTCAGATATGCTTATATCTGCTAAAGATAGGTTAATTTTTTCACAGTCTAATGGGGATAAGTCTCCACCATCTTTTACTGCATATAACTTTGATATGGTCATTTGAAACTCCAGATTTTGATTTGATGCATAACGCCCTAATAATGGGCAAAAAATTGTTGGCTAAAATGTTGAGGAACGAAAACAGCCAACTGTTTTTTGTCCTTATTAATTAGCTTGTTATGTGCTTTACCAAATAATTTAGAGTAGTTCTTATTTTTTTAGATATCTTTTCTCTACCTATTAACCAGTTGGCAATAGGGGGGGATATATTGTAGTAAACCTTAACAAATAAAGAGCCTAACGTATTTGTCAGTAACTTCTCATCTCTAAACTTTCTTAACGCTCTAACTTCTGTACAACAAGGGTCGCCGTAGACAGCAGTAGCAATAAAGCAATTACTAAATGTCCTTACAGTTGCTGCACAATATGGACAAACGGATTTTTCAGGCTTCCCCCTATAAGTAATCATCCGAGGCACAATTTTTTTATGACAAGAAGGGCAATTAATTCGGTCATCAGAATTTCTGGTTACTTTTGAGCTTTTAGATGTAATTGTAACATTTACAGCTCTTTTACCTTTGTTTCCTGTTTTCGACTCAAAAGATACTCCATCCCCATTTGAAGGGAGGTCAGGACCATTTATTCCTTGTACATTAAAGTGATGATCCTCACCTGCATTTGAAGTGATAAATCCATAGCCTTTATCTTGGCTAAACCACTTCACTTTACCATTTTCCATTAGGTTCTCCATTGCTTGAAACTGATTGCACATAAAATTTTAATATTGTGCAAGCACGAATCCATCCGCTTAACATATCAAAAAGGTCACTCATAACCAACTGAATGCTATGCATTTAATATAAAAGTGGGTCTAAACAATAAGTGTGAAAACGTGCAAGCACATATTGCCGACTATGTAACGCTCGGCCTCATTCTTAACCACCCATAAATCTGCAGTATAATCAATAATTTAAAATAAGCCCCTCGTTAAATTCGTGCTCAATCAGAGTTAAAAACCACTCTTTTTTAAGTCATTAATTATTCAACAAGCAATAAACTGTCTGTATGTATGTATGTATGTATGTATGTATGTATGTATGTATGTACAGATTTTGTGAGGGGAATATATGGCGAGTCAATTCATGCAGGCAATTTGCGAACATATGACGATGCGAGGCTATAGTCGCAAGACAATCAAAGCCTACTGTTACTGGATAAAATACTTCATTCATTTTCATAAGCTTAAACACCCTGAACAGATGCATGCCGCTGAAGTTGTCTCCTTTCTTTCTCATTTAGCTAATCAAAAAAAAGTAGCCATCAATACTCAAAAGGTAGCTCTCAATGCTCTAGCCTATTTATACAATCAATTTATTAAGCAACCTCTAGGAGACTTAGGGTTTAGCTATGCGACTCGGTCTCGAAAAATTCCTAGCGTACTCAATCATGCGGAAGCTATCTCGGTGATCAATGAAATAGATCCTAAATATCAACTGTTTTTTCGCTTGTTGTATGGTTCAGGTTTGAGAGTATCGGAATGCCTTAGGCTTCGAGTACAAGATATAGATCTAAAACAAGGGTCTCTCACTGTTCACAATGGGAAAGGAAATAAAGACCGAGTGACAATTTTAAGTTTTTCACTCACTGAAGCTATACAAGACAAAATTTCACAAGTTGCAGTTCTGCTCGCTAAAGATAACTTGAATGGGTTTGGGCCATCTTTGCCTCACCGATTAGGTAAAAAATACCCTAGTGCCTATCGACAACTTGCTTGGATGTACCTATTCCCATCAAAATCCGTCACTCAACACTCTGAGTCGGGGATCGTATGCCGACACCACCTACATGATTCGGTACTCCGAAAAACGCTGAAGAAGGCGACTAACTCTAATAAATTGCGCCACAAGCGAATTAGTTGTCATACTTTCAGGCACAGTTTTGCTACGCAACTTCTAAAGTCAGGCTCCGATATCAGAACGGTTCAAGAGCTACTGGGGCACAGTGATGTTAAGACAACTCAGATTTACACTCACGTTATTGGGCAACACTTTAGTGGCACGACTAGCCCGCTAGACGGCTTATAACGAAACTCCCTCATCGATAGTTGAACCTTGGCTTGATGGCTTCTGTCTGACAAGGTTGTCTGCTATGGTGGCGGCAGAACTTCAGCAATTGTTTAGATAGTATTGAATATGAAAACACTAACCATACTTGATGGCGGCATGGGCCGAGAACTCAAAGAAATTGGCGCGCCATTTTCTCAACCGCTTTGGAGTGCTCAAGCGCTGATTGAAGCACCCGAATTTGTTAGCCAAGCGCATCAAAACTTTGTCGATGCAGGTGCTGAAATCCTAATCACCAATAGCTACGCGTGTGTGCCTTTTCACTTGGGTGCAGAGCTGTTCGAACAACGAGGTTTTGAACTAGCCGCACTGTCTGGTGAGCTGGCTAAAGCAGTTGCTAACAATGCTTCTCACACCGTAAAAGTGGCGGGCGCGATTCCACCGCCATTTGGCAGCTACCGACCAGACTTATTTAAGGTAGAAGAGGCGGCGCCAATCATTCAAACGCTTTACGATGCCCAGGATCCAAACATCGATCTTTGGATCGCGGAAACCATCTGCAGCCTGCAAGAGTTCGAATCCATTCATGCGGTTCTTAAGCAGTCAGATAAGCCGTGTTACTACGCATTCAGTTTGGAAGATACCAAGGGCGATTCTGCCAATATTCGTTCTGGCGAGAGCGTAACAGACGCCATCAAACTTGCCTGCCAATCAAACGCGACAGGCATTATGTTTAACTGTTCAGTGCCTGAAGTGATGGATCAAGCCATTATCGATGCCAAGAAAGTGAACGATGAGCTAGGCCGTGATTTAGAAATTGGTGTCTATGCCAATAACTTTGCGCCTATCAGCAACGAACATGAAGCGAATGACATGTTTCAAGAAATGCGTGAACTGGATGGCCAAGGTTACTTAACTTACGCTAAACGCTGGCATGCACTGGGCGCGAATATTATCGGTGGCTGTTGTGGCATCGGGCCAAAACACATTCAAGCCCTAGCCGATTGGAAACACTCAATACAGAGCTAATCCTGAGCTTCAACTAGAATAAAATAAATAGAGAACAGGTTGAGAAATCTGTTCTCTATTTGTATGTGACGTCTCTGAGTACACTGATACAAAACAACGATTTGGAGTAACTGATGAGCGACACGCAACGAAAAATTAAATGGGGTATCGCAGGGCTAGGCAATATCGCCAATCGATTCGCTACCGCAGTCACAGAGCACTCTCTGCATGGTGAGCTTGATGCGGTTGCCGCCAGAGATCACTCACGCGCAGCCACGTTCGCCAACAAGTTTGCTTGCGACAAGGCTTATGGTTCTTATGAAGAGATGGCGAATGACCCAAGTGTTGAAGCGGTTTACATCGCTACGGTTCACCCATACCACCAGCCACTCGCCGAACTGTTTCTAAAGAACAATAAGCACGTATTGGTCGAGAAGCCGGCTTTTACCAACCTTGCTGACTGGCTTGAGATGAAAGCTCTCGCGAAGCAAAATGGCGTGATGCTGTTAGAAGCAATGAAAACCGTGGTGTTTCCCGCATATCGTGAGCTCCAATCATTCTTGGTCGATAACAACATTCAGATAGATTCAATCGAAGCCAGCTTTGGTAACCATCATGACTATGAGCCCGATTTGTTTATCTTCAATCCGGATTTGTCAGGCGGAGCAACACTCGATGTTGGGGTCTATGGGCTTTGGTTCTTTTACGATCTGTGCCGAACGCTGGGTGTAAACCCTTCAAAACCTCAGGTAGAGATGTCATGTCTGTATGAGGGGGCGAATGTTGATACCGATGCGTGCTTTACCTTCTCTGGCGATATAAACGGTAAGATATCGGCATCAACAGTGCAAAACCTTCCCCGATCAGCGCACTTGAGTGGGCCTGATACTAAGATCACCATTCATGAAAAATGGTGGAATCCGGCCTTTATTGAGATTGAACATCAAGGGCAGAAGTCGACCATCAACAAACAAGTGACGGGCAATGGGTTCGAATTTGAAATCGACCATTTTTCAGATTTGGTGCTTCAAGGCAAAACTGAATCGAATATCCTGAGCTCAGAGATAACCTCTCGAGTTCTCGATACGATGGAAAACGCACTGATTGATTCTGGCTATTCACATTTAACTCAACCTCGTCGTTAGGAAAAGCAAATTGGGCAACCTTAAGCGTAAGCTTGAACTGTATGAAAAGATATTTCAGGCTTTTGGGCCTGGAGTATCACATTGTCAGGTCAACCAACTGGCCACACTGCTGCACGTGAGTGAACGTCACGTTCAGACCTTACTCAAAGCGATGACAGCACAAGGCTGGATTGAGTGGCAAGCTAGCTCAGGCCGCAGCAAGAAGGCACAACTCACGTGTCTGGTTGAACCCATTGAGGCGTGTTACCAATACGCACAAACCCAAGCTGACGCAGGCAACATAGAACAGGTGTTTAGCACCTTGAGCTTCAACGGCCGCAATGCTGGCACTGAGTTGCAAGCCTTTCTAAGCAATACCAATCCGTCGACGCAGAATATCGCGTACATCCCGTTTCACCGAGAACTCGAAGCGCTTCACCCTCAACGAGTGCTTAGACGCACCGAACGTTTCTTAGTTATGCAAGTTTGCCAACGCCTAACCTCCGTTAAGCACGGCAAACTCAGCGGCGATCTGGCTTATCATTGGCAGCCTAATCAAGATGCGACACAGTGGCACTTTCAGATTCGTAATGGTGTTCACTTTCATAACGGTCGAACACTCGAACCTCAAGACATAGCGCGCAGCCTAAACTCGCTCTGCCAAAGCAAAATATGGCGTCGCTGTTATCAGCATATTGATGAGGTCTCGGTCTCGGCAGGCAATGTGGTTGTCGTAAAGTTGAATCAACCTGATTGGCATTTACCGCGCCTACTTGCTAGGGCTGAAGCCTCCGTATTCGATCACTCATCACCGACTGATAGGCTGATTGGATCTGGCGCGTTCTCATTAGACATCTTCTCAAGCAAGATGTTGAGATTGAGCCGCAATAGCGCCTATTCACACAGCACGCCGATTCTCAATCGAGTCGAGTTGTGGGTCTATCCTGAATGGGCACAGAGCAAAGCCTGCGCTCAAAATCAGGTGTGCGTGAAACTGCCCGAGAAGACGACCACCGTGCGTGGGGATGACCATTCTTCCCAACCGGATTTCGGCTCAACCTTCTTTAAGATTCAAAGCCCGATGTTGTCTTCAACCGTTCGTGAGTTCACCGTTGAAGACACCTCTGAATGCCAAGCCCTTTTCGATCAGTTGTCAGTGTCTGGCGACCACAAAACCAGCGTGGAATATGGGCACTACCTAACTCACTACCTAACTACCAAAGACGTCGCGCTGTGCAGTATTATTGATGAGAACAACACCTTCACTTCGTGGTTAAGCTTTTTCACTCGCTTCCCGTTTGAGGACTTAACTTTACCTGCTGAGATACTAGAGACAATCGAACAAGGCTTAGCTTCAATAACAAACCAACCAGACTTTGAGTTAGCGATGAATGCACTGTTGTCGCTCCGGCATTGGTTGCATGAATCTGGGGTTGTGACTGAGCTCAAGCAAGAGGCGTTCAACTTAGAGGTTTCTGAAAAGATACACGGCGCACAAGTAAATGGTTTCGGTTGGTGTGAGCTCGACAAGCTGTGGATTAGCCATTTGTAAGCGTATTTCGTAGCTGAATGTATTTCACAACCTAGCCCAACCAAGCTGCAACCAATCATTATGTTCAGTCACAGCGTAGGTCGAATAGGCTAAGGGTTAGCTCACTAGCGATAATTCAGACTCTTTATAGATACGGTTAGCCACTTTGTATGCAGCCGGAGACATCAGTGTCTCTTTGCATCTGCGCTTAAATTGCTCGACTTCAATCGTTTGTTCTTCCAGTAAATAGCACAGCTCACTCAAGTAGTTAGCTTCAAACACAGCTTGACCAAGTGGCGTGCATTCGTATCGGCTCGACTCTTGGTAGCCAATCGCGGTCAACACTGATTCTGGCAGTTCCCAGAACTTAGCAATGGTGTAAGTCAGGCGAATAGAGTAGCTGTTCATCAGGCGCTTCAATGCTAACGAGTTAGGTGGAACAGAAGGATCAACATGCTTGAAGGCTTCTACCATCATCTGGAAAATGATCATCTTGCCTAAGTTGCGAATTAACCCAACAAAATACGCCGCTGCTTGCTCTTCTTGAGATGAAGAGTCTTTCATCAACTCCTTAGAGAAAGACGCGGTTTGAACACTGTGATTCCAAATTTTCTCACCGAAATGACGCCAGTAAATGTTATTGCCCGGCGTAAAGTTCTTCATGTAAGAATTCACTACGCCTTCAATTAGCCCTTGTGAACCCATATTGAGGAAAGCAGTTTTTAAGTCAGTAACTTGTTTTTCACTGCGTTTGTAGAAGGCGCTGTTAGCCAGTTTAATCACATCGGCAGCCATACTCGGCTCGCGCTCAATCACTCTTAACAATGCATCGACATCAAACTCGTCGCTCTGTAATTCTGCCATTAACGTGGTTACAGAGGCTGGCATCACTGGCAGTTCATTAAGCAGGGCTTTTGGAGAGCGAATCAAACGTTCGATCTGACAAGCGACAAAATCACTAAATGGGTCTGACTCCGTTCGAAGGCGAGACTCTCCAAACAAATAATCAAGGAACTCACCATCGTGAAGGCTAAGCGTCTTATCGACGATTAATGATGATGGCTGAGTGGACGACGGCGGAACAAAGATTGAAGACTGAACAGAATCAGTAGCAACGATTTGTTGTTGCTCTTGTTGGGCAGGCTCTGCAGAGGGTTTGTTTTTTGAATCAACAAAAGGTGAGAATAGTGCCTGCAATACCCTTTTAAACATCAATACGGCTCCTAGATAAATACAACATAGATAGGGATATATAATGGCGGTAATTATCGCACAGTTAATTCATAAACCACACAGTGACAAATGAATCATTAATTTCTCAGCTGTATAAGATCTGTTACTCAACGGACTGAGAAACTATGCCCGCCAGTATTTGCTAGAAACAAAAAGAGCGAGCACATAACGCTTGCTCGCTCTTCCATAAATCTAAACCGTGAAGCTGACTAAAACTAGCGTTCTGCCACTTCCAACACGATCTTACCAACATGCTTTTTCTTTGAGAACTCATCTTGCGCTTTATGGATATCGGCTAGCGGATAAGACTCTGCAACGATGGCGCCAATCTGCTGTTTCTCAATACGGTTGACTAGGTTCTGGAATACTTGTGGTTCTAAAACTGTGCAACCAAAAAAGCTGAGATCTTTAAGATATAAAGTTCGCACATCAAGCTCAACCATTGCACCACCAATCGCACCAGACACAGCATAACGGCCATGCGGTTTTAGGACTTCAAGAAACTCTGGCCACTTGTCACCAGCAACTAAATCGATCACCACATTCACGCTGCTTTCGCCTAGCGCGTTAACCAAATCTGAATCACGGGCAATCACTTCATCAGCGCCAAGTTCAAGTAACTGTTGGTTCTTGCTTGGGCTAGTGATGGCAATAACATACGCGCCGCGAGCTTTTGCTAGCTGAATAGCCGCAGAGCCCACACCGCCCGATGCACCTGAGATAAGCACGCGATCACCTTCAGCCACATTGGCACGAGTTAGCATGTTCTCTGCTGTTGAGTAAGAACATGGGAAAGACGCTAGCTCAACATCCGACATGGTGCTGTTCACCGCGTAAGCATGCTTAGCTGCTACTTTGGTGTATTCAGCGAAACCACCATCGCATTCAGATCCGAAATACCATGGCTGTGGCAGATCTCGTCCATAAACCTCGGTCAAACAAGGCTCAATCAGAACACGCTCACCAATACGGTCAACTGAGACTTCATTGCCGACTTCCACGATAAAACCACACACGTCAGCACCTTGGATACGAGGGAACTTTAGCGCTTCACCCGACCAACTGGCATCGTCTGAATCATCACTTTTTGCATACCAACCGATTCGCGTGTTGATGTCAGTATTATTAACGCCTGCTGCCATGACTTTGATCAGCACTTCATTAGGCTCAATTTTTGGAACAGCAATGTCTTCACGGTAGCCAAGCATTTCTGCCCCGCCGTGCCCTAGCATCTCTGCGCCTTTCATTGTTTTTGGTATCTCGAAATTCATACTGTTTCCTTGAGTAATTTTGTCACCATATTCTGTGCCGATGCCACTGCTTCTTCGCCTAAGACTGGCCACGCGCTTGATACGCCTTCATGAAGTAAAAACAGCGGTGTCGCGAGATCCTCTCGCAGGCTCTGCTTGCCTATTAGCAAACGAACTTGTTCTTTATGCTGTGTAACCGCTTGGCTGATAAGCTCATTATCGGGAAACGCGGCCATCGCATTCATCGACATGCACCCATGTGGCGCATACTCTTCTAACCATTGTTGGAGCTTGTTGAAGATATGAGTAACCGATGCGAGCCCCTTTTCAGGCGACGTTTCCAACAAGAAATCTAAGTAGCGTTGGTGTCGATATTCCAAGGCACCAACGATCATCGCTTCTTTTGAAGGGAAATGTTTATACAAGGTTCTTAGGCTTACATCGCACGCCGTTTTCAGCTGTGCAACGCTCGGCTCAGCAAAACCTTGCTGGCTAAATGCCACCTCTAAGCTTGCTGCAATCTGTTCTCTCAACATAGTGCTCTCTTAATACCCGACAAAGGGTAGAATGATTGTTCTACCTACAGAGTAGAACGATCACTCTACCCCTGTCAATATCCAAATTTACACACCAAGAAATGATAAATTCCGCGCCAAACAGGACACGGAATTTATCAATACAGATGAGAGACTTAGCGTTTAAGCTGGAGTCGACTGCGTATCGTCACCAGAACAGATAAAGCGCCGCAAAGTACCAACCCCCCCCCTAAATCTTGAATCATTCCCGCTAAAGCGAGCCCTGAGCCGATCAAGGTGTAATACATCAAACCAAACAGTGCACCTGCACTTCCTGCTTGAGATTGGTAACGTACCAACGCTCGGCTCAATACATTAGGGATCGCAATACCAAATGCCATGACCACCAGCATCATCGGAAGTAAAAACCATATTGAGTGTTGTGAAAAATAGACACCCACCGCACCTAATGTTTGAAGCCCTGCTGCGATACCAATCAGAGACATTGAAGACACTTGTCTCTTCAACAATGTCTTGTTCACCAAGCTTCCCAACAGAGTCCCGAACCCAAGCACAATGCCGCTGTAGCCAAACTGCTCAACGCTAAATCCAAGTTGAATGAAGGCAAATGAACCCAATTGATAATAGGAAAACAGTGCAATATTGAACGACGCGACCAGCAACGCAGACATCCATATATCGCTATCTTTGACCATGTGAATACTGAGTGACTTTAACTGCAATGGCTGCTTAGATTGTTGCGTTTCAGGCAATGACCATAGGCTATGTGCCAACAGCACTAACACCATAATAAACAGGGCAATAAACACATATTGATGCCCGCCCGCTTGGCTTAGTTGACCGCCAAGAAGCAGCCCGATGATTGGACTAATCGACAGCCCCATCCCCATGTAACCAAACACCTTGGCCAGTTCCGCGCCGCTAAAGGCATCGCGCAACATGGTTTGTGTCACCACCGAGCCCACCGCAAGCCCGAAAGCACCCATGGCTCTGGCTATCATCAACCAAACAAAGCTATTGGTTTGCATAGCAATGAGTGCTGAACAAGCGAATAACCCCATGCCCAATAACATGGTTGGTCGGCGCCCCCACTTGTCAGCTAACACGCCCCATACCACCACACCCACCGCAAATGCAGAGAAGTAAATCGATAGGGTTTGAGCAGCTTGTGTGTAACTGACATCAAAGGATTTCGATATTGAATCCAGAGTCGGGCTATAGATGGTTTCTGCGATTTGAGGGAACATCAGCAATAGCACCATTTGCCATAAAGAAGGTTTTGTTTTCATCATTTTTCCAAGACCAGTGAACTTGACGAGGAGTCTAGGGGAAACTAACCTTGGCTCGTTAACAACATTAAAACCAAAAACAACAAGATTAGGACAAATGGCATTAATCAGCGAAACGATTGAGTTTGATGCAGACAGCTTACCTGCGCCCGTAATAGGGATTGCGGCAGAGCTAGGTCAGCATGATTCAGGAATACATCACCACGTAAAAGGACAGTTGCTGTATGCTCCGCAGGGTTGCATCACCTTGACCTTAGAAAACGCCATTTGCATTTTGCCGCCGACTAAAGCCGTGTGGATCCCGCCTTATACCAAACATCGCGCGCAGATGACCAATGTGGTTGCTTATCGGTCGCTCTATTTTGATAGCAGTATTTACACCTGCCCAGAAGCGATTGAAATTGTGGAAGTGAATGAGCTTTTAAAAGCCCTGATCAATAAGATGGCTTTCTGGGATTGGGACGTTGCCCGCGAGCAAACCACCAATACCGCCAACCTATTCTGGGAAGAGTTTTACAGTGCTAACCAACACTCGTTTATCTTGCCACTACCGACAGATCGCCGCTTTAAAAGCTTTTGCAAACAAGTCCGAACCGCTTCCTTTCTTGCCCCAGCCCTCTCGACATTAGCGAACTCGGTTGGCGCAAGCACCAAAACGATTACTCGATTATTCAAAGCCGAAACAGGCATGACTTACCAAGAGTGGCGACAGCAATGGCGCTTGTTTAAAGCGATTGAACTGCTCTCAGAAAACCGACAAGTCGGTGATGTGGCTCATCTGCTAGAGTTCTCATCCAACAGTGCGTTTATCGCCTTTTTCAAACAGCAAACCGGACAAACCCCGTTGGCCTTTACCAAGTTAGGGGCGTGATTGTTGTTATCCAAACTCTGAAGTTTTACTGAGCTCAGATACAAAAAACCAGAACATGAGTTCTGGTTTTTAGGCGTATTTTAAAGCTAGATGCGGTCGTTACTTGGTGTAGAAAGCGCGTTTCAATGCCATCTCTAAACCACGAACTTCAGCTAAGCCTTTCAGTCGACCAATCGCCGAATAACCTGGGTTAGTTGTTTTCTTTAGGTCATCCAGCATTTGATGACCGTGATCCGGACGCATTGGAATTAAGCGGTGATCGCCCACTTCTGCACGACGATTTTCTTCATCCAAAATAGCCATCACAACGTTGTACATGTCCACATCACCATCTAGGTGGGCTGCTTCGTGGAATGTCATTGGGTTGCTCTCTTCACGCTTAGTTGAACGCAGGTGCGTAAAGTAAATTCGGTCACCGTGCTTTTTGATCATATTAACCAGATCATTGTCGCCACGAACACCGTATGAACCCGTACACATCGTCAAGCCATTCATTTTGCTCGGTACATGCTCGGTCAACCAATCAATGTCTTCGATCGTTGAAACGATGCGAGGCAAGCCTAGAATCGGACGCGGTGGATCGTCTGGGTGAACCGCCATCTTCAAGCCATTCGCATCACAGATAGGCATCAGCTCAGCGAGGAAGTAAGACATGTGCTCACGTAGCTTGTCTTTGTCGATTCCCGCATAGCGATCTAGCTGTGCTTGAAACGCTTCTAGTGTGTAACCTTCTTCAGCGCCTGGCAGGCCAGCGATGATGTTATTAGTCAGTTGCTGAATTTGCTCTGGCGTCATGTTGTTGAAGTAATCCAACGCTTGAGCTTGCTCTGATTCTGAATAGTCCGATTCTGCACCTGGACGTTTCAAGATATGCAGCTCAAATGCCGCAAACGCGATTTGGTCAAAACGCAGTGCGCGCGAGCCATCAGGCATTTCAAATTCTAAATCGGTACGCGTCCAGTCCAACACTGGCATGAAATTATAACAAACCGTATCGATGCCACACTCAGCAAGGTTAGACAGAGTTTGCTTATAGTTATCAATCCACTGCTGGTAGTTGCCAGTTTGAGTTTTGATCTCTTCGTGCACAGGCACGCTTTCTACAACCGACCACGTTAAACCTTTCTCTTCGATAATGGCTTTACGCTTAAGGATTTCTTCTTTTGTCCAAACTTCACCATTTGGAATATGGTGCAGTGCATTCACAATACCAGTTGCGCCCGCTTGACGAATATCGTCTAGCGAAACTTGATCATTAGGGCCGTACCAACGCCACGTTTGTTCCATGAGACTTACCTTTCTTTAAGACGCACTTAGCCGGCTCGAATTAATCAAGCTAAATGCAATAACGACTTCTTAATGGCAGCAATGACAATTACTGCCCGAGATAGCACCGGTCTACGCCGGTCTAAAGACGATTACCTATCTACAACCTAGTGAATGAATCAGCTTTCAAGAGGAGCCTTGTCGCTGAATTCAACATTAGCTTCAGAACTAGCTTTCTGAGCTAAGCAGCACCACTGGGTTGGAGCTAAATAAGTAACCATCAAAGTTTGGGTCATCAATGTCTGACAGCGCTAACAAACGCTGTTTAACATTCTCAAGGTGTTGCCACATTGCGTTCTTAGCAGCGACAGGGTCTTTGCGCTGTAAGGCGGCGAGGATACGAGCGTGATCATCTAACCATTCTTCACGGTAATCTTGACCACTGATGTGAGAGTGGAGTTTATTCCACATTGGACTCTTTTCGCGTCGATCCCAGGATTGTTTCAACATATCTACCAGCACAGAGTTTTGAGTTGCCTCTGCAATACACATGTGAAATCTTTCATCTCCGCTGCAATCGGTAGTGCCGCTTGCAAGCTCTTCGCGCTCGAGTTCGAGTGCAGAGCGCATCTTAATGATGTCGCCCGGAGTGACCTGAGTTGCCGCAAACTCCGCGATATTACTTTCCAGTAATTGGCGGGCCTGCAGCATCTCGAATGGACCAGCGTCATCGCTGACCACATTCTCGCGAGAATGAGTAGGAATGTTCAGGACATAAACACCTGACCCTTTTTTTACCTCAACTAAGTTTTCAAGCTCTAGCATGATGATCGCTTCACGCACTACAGTGCGGCTTACATCTAGACGATCAGCAATATCGCGTTCTGGAGGTAACCTATCTCCGACCTTATACAGGCCTTCAATCAGTTCTTTTCTTAGTACTAACCCTATCTCCTGATAAGGTCTTTTCGGCTCGAAAGGCATCATGATGATATTGTCACTTCTTTCCATTGTATTTCTCTCGCCATCATAATGACCAAATATAATTGGTCAACCTCTATATCTTAAAATGCAGTAACACCTTGTTTTTGTATTACTCTTTTTTCTATATTTGCTCGTTATTCAACAGCCTGAATACGGTCAATCAATGCGCTCAATTCTGGGTCCGCTTTATCTAGCGCGTCGTACATAGGTTGAACCGCTAGTGCGAACGCAGCCTTGTCTGGTTCCACAAAAGTAACGCCCATTTTCTCGGCTTTAGCACGCTCTTTTGCTTCCGATTCAGCCCACAATTTTTTCATCAATTCAGATGAATCACTTGCCGCCTTCATTAGCGCATCTTGTTGTTCTGCAGTCAGTTTATCGTATGCTTTGGTTGAGATAACCAACACATCCGGAACCATCGTGTGCTCATCTAAGCTGAAGTATTTAGACACTTCACTGTGACGGCTCAAGCTGAAAGAAGGAATGTTATTTTCAGCCGCATCTACGACACCTTGCTGCAGTGCTGTGTACAACTCACCGTAAGCTAGTGGCGTTGGGTTACCGCCTAACGCTTTCACCATCGCAATTGCTGATGGGCTTGGTTGAACACGAACTTTCAAACCTTTCAGATCTTCTGGTGTGTTAATTGGCTTATTGGTATAGAAGCTACGCGCACCAGCGTCGTAGTAAGTCACACCAATAAAGCCGCTATCACGAGAAGAGTTAAGAATGTCACGGCCTACTTCACCATCAGTCACACTGTAGTAGTGCGCTTGATCGCGGAATAAGTAAGGCATGTTGAATGATGAATAAGCAGGAGAAAAAGCTTCTAGCTCAGCAGCATTACTTTTCACCATATCTAAAGCGCCGTTCTGCATCAGCTCCATAGATTCACGCTGTGTACCCAATTGAGCATCAGGGTAAATACGAATACGCACCTCACCATCAGTCAATTCACGTACTTCTTTCGCCATAAACGTCATCGCTTCATGTACTGCATGGTCACGAGGGTGGTTATGGCTCAGTTTCAATGTTGTCGCTGCATAAGCAGAAGCTGTTGCTCCAAAAGTCAAAGCAGCACCGACAACCGCACTAATCAAAGTTTTACGCGTCATCATCATTCTTATTCTCCGTGGATTGGTTATCCAAAATGTAGGGTGTTTTTTGTTATGGGCTCATATTGGGGCTCAAAAAAGGAACCGTCAAAGCTGAAATTAAAATTGATTGACCAAAGTCACAATAAAAACCCATAAATTGGTCAACCAAAATCATTTGTGAAGTTGCTCACGCCAACCAAAAAATGAATAGCTTATGATTCAGCCAGATTTTTGAACATCCCATCCCTACATAGAAACAATTTCTTACATTGGTAAACCAATTGTTATGAGATACGCAATTTTGTTGAAAGGAAATAAACATGAATAAATTGGTCAGTTACATAAATAGAGGGTTGGCCGCCTTTACAGTGTCTCTATCGTCTTTCTTAGTGCTGTGTGTGATATGGCAGGTTTTATCCCGCTATGTTATTGGCAAACCAAGTACTGTTACCGACGAGCTCGCGCGTTATCTCTTTATGTGGGTAGCCTTAATTGGTGCTGCTTACACTACGGGGCTGAAACGCCACCTTGCCATCGACCTGCTTACGATGAAGCTGACTGGCAAACGCAAATTAATCAACGAAATCGTTATCCAAATAGCCATCGCTTCTTTCTCTTATATCGTTCTGTTGCACGGTGGCAGCCAACTTGCAGCTAAAACACTTGCGATGGGACAACTGACTCCCGCTCTAGGTTTAGAAATGGGCTACATCTACTTCTGCTTACCGGTTAGTGGCGCTTTGATGATTTTTTACTCAGTCGTATTTACCTACGAACGCGTTAAACAATTAATGTCAGGTGACGATTTGATCACCGACTCACAACTTGATTGATAGAAGGATTTCACAATGGAATGGCAAGTAATACTGACATTATTCGGTAGTTTCGCTGTACTGCTTACAATCGGTGTACCGGTCTCTTTTGCGATTGGTTTATCGTCACTAGCAACCATCTTAATGAGCTTACCGCTTGAGCCTGCAATTGCTGTAGTTGCTCAACGTATGGCGGCAGGCCTTGATAACTTTGCACTATTAGCAATTCCGTTCTTCATTTTGGCGGGCAACATCATGAACCAAGGCGGCATCGCGCTGCGTTTGATCAACTTCGCGAAAGTGTTGGGTGGTCGTCTACCAGGTTCACTCGCCCACGTAAACGTGATGGCAAACATGATGTTTGGGTCTATCTCAGGCTCAGCGGTTGCATCGGCTGCTGCAGTTGGTGGCACTATGTCTCCTCTGCAAAAGAAAGATGGATATGACGAAAACTACTCGGCTGCGGTAAATATTACGTCATGTCCTGCGGGCTTGCTTATCCCACCCAGCAACACGCTGATCGTGTTCTCATTAGTTTCTGGTGGTACCTCTATTGCAGCATTGTTCTTAGCAGGCTACATCCCAGGCCTATTGATGGGACTGAGCATCATGATGGTGGCAGGTATTATCGCGAAACGTCGTGGCTACCCAGTCGCAGCTCGTCCTTCCACATCAATGGTATGGAATACCTTCCTAAAAGCAGCACCTTCTTTAGCACTGATCGGCATCATCATGGGCGGCATCATTGGCGGTATCTTTACTGCGACTGAGGCTTCCGCAATTGCTGTGGTATACACGTTTGTTTTAGCTGTGCTTGTCTACCGCGAAGTGAAATGGGGTGATATTCCAAAGATCATCCTTGAGTCTGCAGTAACAACATCTATCGTTCTATTACTGGTTGGCGCATCAATGGGCATGTCTTGGGCAATGGCGAACGCCGATGTACCTTACATGATTGCCGATGCTCTACTCGCGGTTTCCGAAGACCCACTAATGATCCTACTGATTATCAACGTGATTCTGTTGATTGTTGGCATCTTTATGGATATGACCCCTGCGGTTCTTATCTTCACACCAATCTTCTTACCAATCGCGCTAGACCTAGGCATCGACCCTGTGCACTTCGGCATCATGATGACCTTCAACCTTGCTATCGGTATCTGTACACCGCCAGTAGGTAGTGCTCTGTTCATCGGTTGTTCGGTTGCCAACATTGCCATCGACAAAGTCATCAAGCCTTTATTGCCATTCTATGCCGCACTTATTGCAGCCCTAATGGCCGTTACTTTTATCCCTGAGCTGAGCTTGTTCCTACCTGAATTGGTACTGGGCTACGGTTCGTAATTTGGTCACAGATAGATTCTAAGACTGCTAAACACTCAAACGCTTTATCAAATAATAAAATCCCGCTGGTTCGCTGGCGGGAAAAGGAACTGAATAATGAAGACTGTTGCTAACTCTACGCTGCCAAACACTGTACTACGACCTGACTACGACCGTTCAGCACTCCAAAGCCGTATCGTGCACCTTGGCTTCGGTGCATTTCACCGAGCGCATCAAGCGTTGTTCACCAATGAAATGCTCAGCAAGACCAGCACTGATTGGGGTATTTGCGAAATTAACCTATTCGGAGGCGAAGACTTAATTGAATCACTTCGCACGCAAGATCACCTTTACACGGTTGCTGAAAAAGGCGCTGAATCCACAGACGTTAAAGTGATCGGCTCAGTGGCCGAATCTCTTCACCCAAGCCTAGACGGCATCGAAACCGTATTAGAAAAAATGGCCGAACCTCAAGTGGCTATCGTTTCTATGACCATCACAGAGAAAGGCTACTGCGCAGACCCAGCGACAGGAAAACTCGACAAAAATAACCCATTAGTCATCGCTGACCTAGCTAACCCAAGCGAACCTAAATCAGCATTAGGTTACATTGTGCAAGCGCTCAAAATTCGACGTGAACGTGGCTTAACACCATTCACGGTCATGTCTTGCGATAACGTGCAAGAGAACGGTCATGTAGCAAAAGCAGCGATCATTGAGTTTGCTCAACTGCTTGACCCAGAATTACGTGATTGGATTGAAACCAATGTCACCTTCCCATGCACCATGGTTGACCGTATCGTACCCGCAGCAACAGAAGAAACACTGACAGAAATTGCAGAACTGCTTGGTTGTGAAGACCCATGTGGCATCGCCTGTGAACCCTTCCGCCAATGGGTGATTGAAGATAACTTTGTGGCAGGTCGTCCAGATTGGAATGTCGCTGGCGCAGAGTTCGTAGAAGATGTGGTGCCTTACGAAGAGATGAAACTGCGTATGCTCAATGGCAGTCACTCTTTCCTTGCTTACCTTGGATACCTTGGTGGCTACGACCATATTTCCGACACTATGACGGATGCTGGCTACCGAAAAGCCGCTTTTGACATGATGATGAAATCACAGGCACCTTCGTTAACGATGCCTGAAGGGACTGATTTAGAAGGTTACGCAACCTTGCTGATCAACCGCTTCACTAACCCAAGCTTGAAGCACAAGACGTGGCAGATTGCGATGGATGGCAGCCAGAAGATCCCTCAACGTATGGGTGGCAGCTTACGATTCCATTTAGATCAAGGCTCAGATTTCTCGTGGCTTGCAACCGCCATCGCTGGCTGGATGCGCTATGTATCTGGCGTTGATGAGCAAGGCAATGAGATTGATGTCCGCGATCCAATGGCAGACACACTTCGCCAGATCTGCGACCAGCATGGACTCAATGTTTCTGTGGTTCCAGCATTACTTGCGGTTGAAGCGATTTTCCCTGCCGAGCTAGGCCAAGACCCGCAGGTCATTGATGCGGTAAGTTCAGCGTACCAATCATTAATTGAACACGGTGCCGTTGCGACCGTGGCTGCGTTATAAGGAGTACAAACAATGAAGAATTTCTTATGTGAAGACTTTTTACTGTCGAATGAGACTGCACGTCGTTTGTACCATGAACACGCAAGCCACCAGCCGATTTATGACTATCACTGCCATCTAAACCCGGCAGAAGTGGCTCAAGATCGTCAGTTCGAAAACATGTCTAAGATTTGGCTTGAAGGTGACCACTACAAATGGCGTGGTATGCGTTCAGCAGGGATTGATGAGCGTCTGATTACTGGAGGCGCAAGCGATTATGATAAGTTCATGGCCTGGGCTAGAACCGTCCCTCAAACCTTGGGCAACCCACTTTACCATTGGACTCATTTAGAACTACGCCGCCCATTTGGTATTACTGGCACTCTCTTTGGTCCAGAAACCGCAGACCAAATTTGGCACGAAGGCAACGAGCTATTAGCGACACCAGAATTTAGTGCTCGCGGCATCATGAAGCAGATGAATGTGGTGATGGCTGGTACGACAGACGATCCAATTGATTCTCTTGAACACCATAAGGCGATCGCTCAAGACAATTCATTTGATGTACAAGTGTTACCAAGCTGGCGCCCAGATAAAGCCTTCAAAATCGAACTCGACACCTTTGTCGATTACCTGCGCCAACTTGGTCAAGTAGCCGATATCGAGATCCGTCGATTTGATGATCTGTTGAGTGCGCTAGACAAGCGTTTAGTCCACTTTAATGCCCATGGCTGTCGTGCAGCAGACCACGGTATTGAAGTGGTTCGCTACGCACCTATTCCATCAGAATCGGATTTGGATGCTCTGTTAACTCGACGCCTCAACGGCGAAACGCTCACCGATTTAGAATGTGCACAGTTCTCAACAGCCGTTCAAGTGTGGTTAGGTAAGCGATACGCAGCAATGGGTTGGGTAATGCAGCTTCACATTGGTGCTCAACGCAATAACAACACGCGTATGTTCCAACTGTTAGGCGCAGATGCAGGGTTTGATTCGATCAGCGACAAGACGTTTGCCTTCGAATTGGCTCACCTATTAGACGAGATGGATCAAAGCAACGAGCTGCCTCGCACCATCCTTTACTGCTTAAACCCTCGCGATAACGAGATGATGGCAACCATGATTGGTAACTTCCAAGGTGGCGGCATCGCGGGCAAAGTCCAGTTCGGTTCTGGTTGGTGGTTCAACGATCAGAAAGACGGCATGCAACGCCAAATGGAACAGTTATCTCAACTTGGTCTGCTTAGCCAGTTTGTCGGCATGCTGACTGACTCTCGCAGCTTCTTGTCGTACACACGCCACGAATACTTCCGCCGAATTCTGTGTGACATGCTTGGTCGTTGGGCTGAAAACGGCGAGGTGCCAAACGACATGTCACTGCTTGGCCCTATGGTCGAAGACATCTGCTTTGAAAACGCAAAACGCTACTTCGAAGAGAGGGCGTAACCCATGAAACATATCGCCATTATTGGTGAGTGCATGATCGAGCTTAACGGCAAACCGTTCGGCTCAATGCATCAAACGTTTGGCGGAGACACACTCAATGCTGCGGTCTATCTAAGCCGCGGCTGCGAGGCCAACCTCAATCAAGATGACATAAAAGTGTCCTACGTCACGGCTTTGGGCGCAGACCCGATTAGCAAGGGAATGTTAGAACGCTGGCAACAAGAGGGGGTGTCGACGGACCTTGTTCTACAAGACAGCCAACGTACTCCGGGTCTATACCTAATTCAGCTTGATGACGCAGGTGAACGTACCTTTCTGTACTGGAGAAACCAGTCGGCTGCACGCTACCTGCTACAGCACCCAGATTTCAATCAGATAAAGCAGGCACTGCGCAATGTCGATATGGTCTTTCTCAGCGGGATCACATTAGCGATTCTGCCTGAACAAGATCGTATCGAGCTATTGAACATCTTGGTTGAGTTGAAGGCACAAGGTGTTGAGATTGCCTTCGACAGTAACTTCCGCCCTGCACTTTGGCCACAAGACGAAAACCAAACCGTCAAAAACAGCTACCAGGCCATGTATACATTGACGGATTTAGCGTTGGTCACATTCGATGATGAACAATTAATTTGGGGCGATAGCTCTCCAGAACAAACTATCGAACGTCTAACGACGCTGGGTGTTAAGCGATGCATCGTCAAACTGGGTGCAGATGGCTGTCTCATTCAAGATGCCACCATTCAAAGTAACATACACCCAGATTCTGGTGCCGCTTCGGCTCCACTAGCGGTGCCAACCCTGCCTGTTGATCATGTCGTTGATACGACCTCGGCAGGAGACTCATTCAATGGCGGATTTTTATCGGCTTACCTTGCGGGCGAAGACTTAACAAAGTCATGCCAGCGCGGCAATACCATGGCAGGCGTCGTTATCCAACATCGTGGTGCCATTATTGCAAAAGAACTCACTCAAGCGGCCATCACAGCCATTTAAGGAATACCAATGTCTAACATCAAACAACAACTGAAAACACTGAAAGTTATCCCTGTGATCGCTATCGACAACGCTGAAGACATCATCCCTCTGGGTAAAGTGTTAGCTGAAAATGGTTTACCTGCAGCAGAAATTACATTCCGTTCGGAAGCTGCAGTTGAAGCTATTCGTCTACTTCGTGAATCACAACCAGATATGTTGATCGGCGCAGGCACTGTGCTCAATCGTGAGCAAGCTATTGCGGCTAAAGAAGCAGGCGCAACGTTTGTAGTCTCTCCTGGCTTTAACCCAAACACGGTAAGAGCCTGCCAAGAGATTGGTATTGATATCATTCCTGGAGTCAACAACCCGAGTACAGTAGAAGCCGCTCTAGAAATGGGCTTAACCACATTGAAGTTCTTCCCTGCTGAAGCATCAGGTGGCATCAACATGGTTAAGTCACTTCTTGCGCCTTACACGGATATTGAAATCATGCCGACCGGTGGTATCAACCCAAACAACATTAAAGACTACCTAGCGATACCTCGCGTGCTCGCATGTGGCGGTACTTGGATGGTGGATAAGAAGCTGATTGAAGAAGGCAATTGGGAAGAGCTGGCTCATTTAACTCGTGAAGCCGTTAAGTTAGTCAATTAAACCTAGTGCAATAGCATTTTGACGTTATATCTAGCCCTCCTTTTGGAGGGTTATTTTATGGTTGAGCATTATTCTTTCAAAGTTAATATTTAATCGTGCTCGATAGCATCTTAAAAATAAAGGCTAAATATGGAAAACTGGATAACACAAGGAGTTGGCGGCCTGGCTTTTTGTATCGGTGTAATGGCCTTTTGGCAAAAAGATGATATGCGTTTTCGCTACCAGATGATGATCTTTTGTTTTGTAATGAGTATCCATTTCATATTAATGGGCGCCATAGTGGCGGCTATAGGCGTAATTATTAATGCTATTCGCAGCTATGTATCGATAAAAACTCAATCGCGCAAAGTGATGTGGTTCTTTATTGGCTTGATGTGGTGCATGACTTTACCCAACATGAATCATTTCTTTGAATTTATTACGGTTGTTGGTTCATCCGTTGCGACATGGGCACTCTTTTCAAGACAAGGCATCGCATTGAGGTCCTTGATCTTATTCAATTCTTTCTGTTGGGCTAGCCATAACATTTGGATTGGTTCGATTGGCGGGTCCTTTGGGCGTTGTTGCCTAAATTAG
>NZ_JBFRVD010000038.1:0-9618 GCF_041474985.1 Vibrio sp. 10N.222.49.C9
TGCTGACTGATGACGGTGCTTATACGTTTACTTTACTTGGTCCTCTCAATCACGCTACGACACCAAATAACCTCGATACATTAACAATACCGTTTGATGTTGTGGCCGTTGATGGTGACGGCGATGATTCTAACCAATATGTATTGCCAATTGAGGTGCTCGATGATGCGCCAACGATCACTGATACGACGGTTGCGAGTACATTTGTCGTTGATGAAGACGACTTAGGCTCTGTTGTCGCTCAGGCGACAGGTGCATTTGTTACCACAGAAGGTGCAGACCAAGTAGAGGTTTACGAACTACGCAATATCTCAACTCTAGAAGCGACGCTATCGTCTGGTAATGAAGGTATTAAGATCACTGAGATCACAGGTGCTGCTAACGCGACCACCTACCAAGGTGTAACTGACCCAAGCGGAACGCCAATTTTCACATTAGTGTTGACTGATGATGGTGCTTACACGTTTACCTTGCTTGGCCCTCTCAATCACGGCACGACACCGAGCAACCTCGATACACTAACAATACCGTTTGATGTTGTTGCTGTTGATGGTGATGGTGATGATTCTAACCAATATGTATTGCCAATCGAGGTGCTAGACGATGCGCCAGTAATGAGTGCGCCAACGGGTGAAACGGTTGTCGATGAAGACGATCTTACTGGCATTGGTTCGGATCAATCTGAAGACACAATTATCAACGGACTGTTCACGGTCGATGAAGGTGCCGATGGTGTTGTGAAGTATGAACTGGTTGATGAAGACTTGGTTCTGACTGGCTTAACCTCCGACGGAGAAAGTTTAGAGTGGCTAGCTGTTTCACAAAGCGGCACAACATTTACTTACGTTGCTCAAACTGCAACGAGTAATGAAGCTGTGTTTGAGATTATTTTCGATACCTCGGATAACAGCTATCAGTTTGAATTGTTTAAACCACTTAAGCACCCTGATGGCGCGAATGAAAACGCAATTGACCTTAACTTTTCTGTTGTTGCAGAAGATTTTGATCAAGACCAATCAAACGCGATCGATTTGAAAATCACGGTGACTGATGATGTTCCATTGGTGACAACTCAATCGATCACACGAATTGAAGGCCAGGGCTATGGTAATTCCAAAGTTGACATGTTTGCTAATGCGACGGATGTCGGCGCGGATGGCGCGGTACTGAGTCGAATTGAGGGCATTACCAGTAATGGTGCAGATATTGTTTTCCGTACAGGAAACAGCGGGCCGTACAGCAGCAGTTTCGATTTAAATAGCGGTAGTCAACAAGTACGAGTGTACGAACAAACCGACGATGGTAGTGGTGGCGTGGACACCCGTGAGCTAGGGCGTTTGCGTATCAACTCAAATGGCGAGGTTGAATTTAGAGCTAACGGCTATCTCGATCATGACGGCCTAGACACCATCGATTTTTCGATTAATGTGATTGCGACGGATGGCGATTTAGATACCTCTGAAACACCGTTAGATATAACGATTACTGATAGGGACTCTACAAGAATCGCTCTGAAAGTGACGACCTTCGAGGATGCGGGTAGAGACTCAACCATACCTTATGCAACAGGCGATGAGCCGACTCTTGAGAATATTCAAGATAACCAAAATGGTTTGCCTAATGCGCCAGCTCAAGTTGCGCTGCAAGTTAGTCTGTATGACCAAGATAACGCTGAATCTATTGGCCAGTTGACGATTAAAAGCCCGAACGGAGGTGATAGTCATCAAGGTACTTTTTATTACTTTGATGGTGCTGACTACATTGAATTAGTGCCTGAGTCAAATGGGAGCATTATATTTGGTCCTCCTCAACTCGAACAAAGCTTTGCTCCAAATCCGAATGAACCAAGACAAACTATTGCGACGATAGACAACTTGTTCTTTGTTCCGGACCAACACGCTAGTTCGGATGAAACTGGTGGGCGCGTTCGTTATGAGCTAGAAATTGAGAAAAATGGCAATACGGATCACACCGTTAACTCAAACTTCAGAATCGAGATTGAAGCGGTAGCGGATATTGCAACGTGGGATGACGCCAACAGTACTTATCAGTATCAAGTGAATGAAGATGAAGACAATGTTACGTTGCAGCTGAATGCTGAATCGCAAGATAACAGTAATACTGAGACGATTACCTATGAACTTGAAGCGATTCAGGGTGATGGGAAGTTTGAGTTACTTGATCAAAATGGCAATGTGTTAACGCCTGTTAATGGTGTTTATATCATCGCATCTGCTGATATCAATAGCACAGTCGTTAACCCAATCGACAACTTCTCTGGACAAATTGAGTTCAAAGCGACGGCAATTACGGAAGAGACGCTTAACCCATACGATGACTCAGCGAACGGCGGGTTAGACAAAACGACCGCTCGCTCTGTTGAGCAAAATATTATCATTGATGTGACTGCCGACGCGGATCCTGGTTCATTCAGTGTTAACAGGATTCGTATTAACGAAGACAATATTGATGACCCAGACTACCTAGGTCCTCTGGACAACAAAGATGCCTTCACGCTAGACGAAGTCATCACAATGAACGGCTCAGTGGACACTGATGGTTCAGAAGAGCTATTTGTTCGTATCAGTAATATTACCGAAGGGGCGGTGCTTTATTTCCTTGGAACTACGACCCCAGTTCCTACAATCACCATTAACGGTATTGATTATCAGGAAGTGGCGTATTCCGATCTCGCCAACGTAGAGATTGTTCCGACTAAACACAGCAATGTCGATTTTACTTTTGATGTAACCGGTGTGGTTAAAGACACTGCGAACCTCTCTACTGGTGCACAAGTTGATGAAGAAATCCTAGGAACTAAAACGGTTAACGTTGAGGTTAAAGGGGTTGCAGATATTCCTTATGGCGGTACAAACGGTACGGCTTGGACAGCAATCACCGATGGCACAACACCTGGTGTTCAAACCACGATCCAAGAGAGCCAGAATGGAGACAGCTACGCCGAGCTTGATTTCACCGTGTTGTCGGGAGAGAGAAGACCTGATCCTGCAGCAGTAGATCAAACCCCATTACCTGACGATGGTTCAGAATCCATAACCGTTATCCTCTCGGGTATTCCTGATGGCGTTATTCTGGAAGACGGTGACGGTACCATTATTGACCTTAACTTTGTCGGTTACGAAACCGGTCCGGGTGGTAGCCCCGATCTTTCTAAACCTATCTACGAAGCGAACATCACTGACGCAGGTAAAACCTCAGGAATCCGCATCAGACCTGTCGATTCTTCAACAGAGAACATTCACATTCAGGGTAAAGTGATCGTGACTGAGAATGACGGTCATACGCTTACGTTTGACCAAGAAGTGCGAGTGTTAGTCGAACCTAGAATCGATACCTCAGCGACGTACAGCACAGTCACTAATGGCGATGAAGATACGGCGATCAGTATTGATTGGCACCCAGAGGGTACTGATTATATTGATGATGATGAGCATTTCACTTCTATTGTGATCAGTGCCATTCCGACAGATGTTGAAAGTGTTGTGGTTAATGGCGATGTAACTTGGGTTTACGATGCTTCAGCAGGCACTTTAACCATTACGCCGAAGAGTGGACAGACGGCAGAAGAGTTTACTCAAATTGCACTGAACAATAATTTTATTCAGATCACACCTGAACAAGACTCGAGCACCGACTTTACGCTTAATACGGTTGTCATGATCGAAGAGCGAGATCATGAGTATGTTGATGCGACTGATCCTGGTCAGGGCATCGCTATCGCGACAATCACGGGCTCGATTGATGTTATCGTACGTCCAGTCGTTGAGCCGAAAGACGCTAGCAACAAGCTTATCGTCGATGATGTGCTGGGTACTGGAGCACTAGCAACCGTAGTTGCTGATGCAAACACTGGCGTGCTTAAGTTCACAACCAACAGCGATAATACATCGGTTACGGATGAGTTCGTCATTCGATATCAAGAAACAGATGCTTCGTCCGCTATCGAAGAAGTTGACCAGTTAGTTATTGAATTAACAAACGTGGACGGTTCGGAGCTATCAGATGCTGTACTCAATCAACTGCTCGTTATTGGCGCTGCTTATGAAGGCAATGGGCGCTGGGTTGTAACGAATGAAGACATATTTAGCATCAGTGCACCGAACGGCCTTGTTCTTCCTTCAGGAAACAGCGGGGCAGGAGGGTTCAATGACATCAAGATGGATATCTTTAGCACGGTAATAGACCGAGGTGATGGTGCTGAGGTTGAGTCATCTACGGCCGCTCGTAGGGACGGAGAAGTCACTCTGTCATTCCCTCAAGTGGTGGCTGGGAGCACTAAGGTTGCAGCCGATATTGATATAACACCAGACAGTGTTGTTGATGCGATTGAGGACACCCAGTTAGATCTAGGTACGGCATTGAATGGTTTAATTACTTTCTCGGGCGAAGATGACTCAACTGATCAAGTGACCATCATTATTGATGACAGTGTGACCATTAATCCAGGAGCGGTGAACGAAGTCACCTTCCCAATTAGTTTATCGGGAAGCAGCGACCTAGACTTTGTTAATGGCAAATATGTATTCCAGACTACCGTCGATCAAGGGGTCTCGACCGACCTCTCTGGACTACTGCTTAACTTACCAGCCGACTACTCCGGCGACTTTAGGTTGCCGTTGACGATAGTAACTAAAGACGTATTGTCGGGGGATGAGAAAACTCTAGTGACAGAAGTAGTCATTAAAGTTGCTCCTGATGTTGAAGGTAACCCAGATATTGACGTTACTGTCGTTGGTTCGCTTGACGATTCGTTTAACCCTGTCGATACCGACGGTCAAGCAGGGCAAGATCCAGTCGGCTACGAAGATACCTATATCCAACTTGATTTCAGCTCGACCATTGATGACCAAGTAAGCGGAGTTGAAGGTGGTGACGAAAAATTCACCTCTATCACACTGACGTTAAATGACACGAGTGTTGGGGCTTTCTATACCAGCGCAGGGGTATCGCTTGGCACATCGGTGACCTTTAATGAAGCTGAGATTAATGCAGGCGCGTTGGATAATGTACTATTCCGACCGGCGTTAAATTACCCAACAGATAATGACGTAAATCAGGTGCAAGTGAATGTCAGCGGGACGATTACCGATACTGCTACATACAATGATGCAGCTTCGCCAACTGGCAGCGCGACTGATACCGATACTTTCTCTACCAATGTCAGTTTTGAAGTCGTTCCTGTGGTGGATGACGTGTCTGTCACTGGCCCGGGTAGCGATCCTGATGTTATCGAGATTACGGGTACTGAGGACCAGCTGATTTCTTTGTCGGGCACAGGGCCTGTATCGATTGCACTGACTGACCTTGATGGCTCAGAACAGTTTGTGTCGATTAAGTTTACAGATGTACCTGATGGCTTCCAGATGCGTGCAGATGCTGGTTCGGCATACACGGTGAAGAATAATGGTGGTGGTGAGTGGAGTGTTCAACTACCTCAAGCATCAGGGTTATCGTTCGACTTGAGTGAGATTTCGATTTTACCGCCTAAGGACTTCAGTGGTACGGCTGAATTTGGTGTTGCCGTATTTACTCAAGAATCTTTGTTGGGTGTGCCTACTGCAGCATCAAATCTGCCAAGCTTTAAGCTGCATGTGGTACCTGTGGGTGATGATGTTGATACTAATCCAACAGATTCTGTGACAGGTAACGAAGGTCAAAACATTGATATCGAAATCAATGCGACGATTTTGGATAAAGAGCTATCTGCAACGGGCAACGGCACTTATACCGAGAATGCACCAGAGACACTTCGAGTAGAAGTTGCGGGCGTTCCTCAAGATGCCTCTATCTATTATCCAGACGGCACAACCTTGGCTAGTTATGATCCAGTTACGCAGCTTTGGACACTTGATGTTCCTGCACAGTCGCTCGATAAGATCGTATTCAATTCAGGTGAACACAATAGCGATACGGGTAATGTATTAGGCATTAATGGCCCGCTGCAGATTACCGTTCGCTCTGTTGATACTGACGCTGATAACACCGAATATTTGGGTACACCAACCAGTTTCGATGTTGATTTAGTGGTTGATCCGATCAACGACCAGCCGACGTTTGTGAATGTCACCAACATTGAAACGCAAGAAGACTCAAGTGGTGTGGCGATTGACAACTTTAGTATCTACGACGTTGATGCTAACTTTGATAATCCAGACGCTCCGTATGTTCTTACGTTGCAAGTCGATCAAACACTTCCGGGAGCGCAAGGTGTGTTTGAGTTTACGAGCTCACCTGACGTGACGTTTGTATTGCAACCTGGTGGCTCATTGGTGATTACCGGTAAAGAAGCCGACATCAATACCGCATTGACCAATGGAGCAGTGACGTTCAAACCCGATCCAGACCAGAATTACCTCAACCAGAGTGGTTTAGTCACGATCAATGCAACGCTCGATGATGGTGGTAATAACGGCTTGATTGACGCGGGTGATCCGAATACGGCTCAAACTAATCAAACTACGTTCACCATTAAGGTGACGGAAGTGAATGATGCACCTGTCGCGACAGACGTTGATTTAGGTTCGATTGCAGAAGATGGTCAAATCGTCATTGTTGAAGGGGATTTAATTGCAGCAAGCTCTGACCCAGAAAACCACAACTTAACAGTAACTGGTGTAACTCTGACTCAGGGACAAGGCCAACTAACCCGCTTTGAAAATGCAGGTGGCGCCGATGACGCGGCGATTACCGGACCATTCTGGCTATTTGTAGCGGACAACGACTTTAACGGTGACGTTAAATTCAATTACTCAATTACTGATGACGGTACAACTAATGGCGCGGATGACTTCCTAACCGACAGTGCTGAAATTAGTCTTGAAGTAACGGAAGTGAATGACGCTCCTGTAGCAACGGACATCGACTTAGGCAACATCCTTGAAGAAGGTCAGTTGATCATCAAAGAGGGCGATTTAATTGCTGCGACGAGCGATCCGGAAAACGACACGATTACCGTGACTAATCTGGCGCTCGATGAAGGCCAAGGTCAACTACAACGCTTCGAGAACGTAGGTGGTGCTGATGATGCTACGATCACTGGCCCATACTGGGTATTTACGGCAGCTGATGAATACAACGGCAACGTTAAGTTTACCTATACCGTAGAGGATGATGGTACAACCAACGGCGCTAATGACTTCCTAACGGATACAGCGGAGATCACCGCGATTGTCGATGGAGTGAACGATACACCGGTCGTTAATGGTGACAGTGTCACTACGGTTATTGACGAGGATGCTGGTCAACTGTTGAGTGGTATCAATGTCAGTGACCCTGATTATGTAGATACATTTTCTGATGATCTGATGACCGTCACGCTGACGGTGGATTACGGTACATTGAATGTATCACTTCCAGCAGTGACGACGGTTGTTGTTAACGGCAACAACACGGGTTCAGTCATCTTAGTGGGGACATTGAGTGACCTGAATGCGTTGATTGATACGCCAACCAGTCCAAATGGTGTTTTCCTTGATGCGAGCCTGTCTCCAACCAATAGCATTGGATTAGAAGTTGTTGCCAAAGACAGCGGCAACCCTTCAGGTATTGCGATAGAGACAGCACCTGTGGTTTACAACATCGCGGTGACGCCAGTGGCGAATGCACCAACCCTGTCTATCGATAGTGCGACTAACTACGTGAGAAACATTACTGCGAGTCAGTCTGTGAGTGCGAGTGGCATTCCTTTAGTTGGGATTATCGCAGCCTTAACGGACATTACAGAAGAGCTAACGCTGCATATCAGTGATGTACCTGCTGGCGCTCAAATCACCAGTGCTGCGGGTTCTGTGACGGATCTTGGCGGTGGTGTTTGGGTAGCAACGGCAGATGCAATTGAAAGCTTGCAAGCGGTTGGGCTTTCTCAAACTCCAGGTAACTACACACTGAAAGTCGAGGCGGTTTCTGAAGAGACTGACAACAACGATACAGCAACCTCTGCATCGATTGACCTTAACTTGAACATTGTGTCTAACGCAGTTGATATTAACTTGGCTTCGGAAACCGATGATGTTCAGTTACTGGCTGGTGCTAATGCGACTGACTTAACGGGTGGTTCAGGGAATGATCGACTTGAAGGTGGCGCAGGTGACGATACGCTTGTTGGCGGTGACGGTAACGACACCCTGATTGGCGGCGGAGGCTCAGACATTCTGACTGGTGGTGATGGTATGGACTCGTTCGTATGGCTTAACATCGAAGATGGTGTTGAAGATACGATTACCGACTTTGATTTGTCGGAAGGGGACAGCATTGACTTGAGAGAAGTGTTGCCGGAGCTTAAAAATACATCTCCAGACATGACCGCGTTGCTACAACAAATAGACGCGAAAGTGGACGGGGATGATATTGAGCTTACGATCAACCCGGATGGCTTAGGTACTACGGAACAGGTGATTGTGGTTGAAGACCTTGCGCCACAGCTAACCTTAAGTAGCACCATGCCTTCGGACATTCTGGATGCATTGGTACAGCAGAATGTGATAACTCACGGTTAAAGCGAACCATTGAACCATAACGAAAGAGGCCAGCATTGCTGGCCTCTTTTTTGTTACGGTATAAATTGAAAAGAGTTACTTAAGGGAGTTGTGGATCAGGAACTCTTCTTCAACACCTTTCAATTTCATCTCATCCATAATGAAGTTCACCGTGTTCAACAAACGTTGTTCACCTTTAGGAATCAGGTAGCCGAACTGACTGTTGGTGAACGGGGTTTCGCAGCGGGCCGCTTCAAGACGTTCGTCAGTTACCTGATAGAACAGACCTTCAGGGGTTTCTGTCACCATCACATCAACTTTGCCTTCTGCTACTGCTTTCGGTACGTCGAGGTTGTTCTCGTAGCGTGTGAAGCTTGCGTTCTGCAAGTTCGCGTCGGCAAAGATCTCGTTAGTGCCGCCAATGTTCACGCCCACACGAACAGAAGAGTGGTTCACTTTCTCAATGCTGTCGTACTGTTCTGCGGTGCCTTTCGCAACCAAGAAACACTTACCAAAGGTCATGTAGCCTTGAGTTTGTTCCGCGTTTAACTGACGCTGCATTTTACGCGTAATGCCGCCCATCGCGATGTCGTACTTATCGTCGTCTAGGTCGGTCAGTAGATCTTTCCATGTGGTACGAACAATCTTCAATTCAACGCCTAATTGCTCCGCGATGTGCTGTGCAACATCGATATCGTAGCCAGAGTAGCTTTTACCATCGAAGTAAGAGAAAGGCTTGTAGTCGCCAGTAGTGCCCACACGAAGCGTGCCTGATTTTTGAATATCTTCTAGCTGGTCAGCTTGTGCGACACCAGAAAGTGCCAGAGCAATGGAAGCAAGTAATAGTGATGTTTTTTTCATTGTAATTGTCTGTTGTGTTTGTGTTGTCATTCAAAGTAACAGAAACAATCAGAGAAAGAGATCAAACCATTGGAAAGGTTGGAAAAGAAGATGAAACGAGGGCAGGAGATAGGTATTTCTATAGCTTGTGAGCATTGATCGAGGTGCGTTTCATATTCCGTTTTGATAAACCGAAGACAAACAAAAAGCCCATGTTATCGAATAACATGGGCTTCATTTTGGTTTAACTTGTTAGCTGCTTATTTAGCTGTTTAGCTGTTTA
>NZ_JBFRVD010000038.1:10318-77325 GCF_041474985.1 Vibrio sp. 10N.222.49.C9
AGCTGTTTAGCTGTTTAGCTATTTGGCAACTGACTCGTTGTTCATCTTAGCCGGAGCTTTAGATGCGTTAACCAATAGGATACCAACGGTTAGTACCATTGAACCACATAGTAGGAACAACAAGCGTCCTGTTGGTTCGTTTGGAATCAGAGCCATTGCTAGGATACCGAAACCTGCTGTGCTGATAAGCTTACCAAGCATTGAACGCTGTTTAGTATCTAGGTTTTGTTGCTCTTCACCTTCCGCTACAAGCGGCGTGTTCCAGTTAGTGAATAGTTGGTCAACTTCTTTCTCACGCTCTGGCGATAGGCCTTTGTAGAAGCGAGAAGTCATGATGAAGTAACCACCTGTGAACACTACGTGAGCAGCTAAGCTAAGACCTACTTTCAAGTCGCTCCATTCACGGCCTGTAAGCGCTGTTTCTAGACCAAATAGGTTCTCGATGTCTTCTGCTTGCAGAGAGATACCGAAGATGTAAGAAACGAAACCACCAACCACTAGAGTAGACCAACCAGCCCAGTCAGGTGTCTTACGAATCCACATACCTAGTAGGACAGGGATAAGCATTGGGAAGCCAATCAACGCACCTACGTTCATTACGATATCGAACAAGCTTAAGTGACGCAGAGAGTTAATGAATAGACCAATCGCAATGATGAAAATACCCATCATGATAGTCGTTATCTTACTTACAATAACCAGCTCTTTCTGAGTCGCATTTTTACGAAGAATCGGGCTGTAGAAGTTCATTACAAAGATACCAGCGTTACGGTTCAAACCTGAATCCATAGAAGACATCGTTGCAGCGAACATTGCTGACATAAGAAGACCAACCATACCTGCTGGCATTACGTTTTGTACGAATGCTAGGTAAGCAGCATCACCGGCTTTGTCGCCCATTGATGTGTATTGCTCAGCGAACTCAGGCATGAATGCACTAACGTACCAAGGTGGTAGGAACCAAATTAGTGGACCAACAACCATAAGGATACATGCTAGGCCTGCCGCTTTACGTGCGTTTTCACTGTCTTTTGCACATAGGTAACGGTATGCGTTGATGCTGTTGTTCATTACACCGAACTGCTTCACGAAGATGAATACAACCCAAAGGATGAAGATGCTCATGTAGTTTAGGTTGTTACCTAACATGAAGTCGCCGTCGAAGTTAGCAACAATGTTAGTTAAGCCGCCACCGTGGAAGTAAGCTGCTACCGCACAAGTGATTGTCACGGCCATGATTACAAGCATTTGCATGAAGTCAGAAGCAACAACCGCCCAAGAGCCGCCGGTTACTGCCATCAATACTAGAACCATACCCGTTACCACAATGGTAGCTTCCATTGGGATGTTGAATACCGCTGCTACAAAGATAGCTAGACCGTTTAGCCAGATACCTGCAGAGATAAGGCTGTCCGGCATACCTGCCCATGTGAAGAACTGTTCAGACGTTTTACCAAAGCGCTGACGAATAGCTTCGATCGCCGTTACCACACGAAGTTGGCGGAACTTTGGAGCGAAGTACATATAGTTCATGAAGTAGCCAAAAGCATTGGCTAAGAATAGGATTACAATAACGAAACCGTCATTGAATGCGCGTCCTGCGGCACCTGTAAACGTCCATGCTGAAAATTGTGTCATGAAGGCAGTTGCACCAACCATCCACCACAACATTTTGCCGCCCCCTCTGAAGTAATCGCTTGTAGAGGTGGTGAACTTACGGAACATCCAACCAATTGCGATTAAAAAGAAGAAGTAGGCGAGAACAACAAAAGTATCAATAGTCATCTTTTCAGCCTTTTAAATATCATAATTAACTGGGCTTAGATTAACGCGTCCCAAGGTTTATTTGTACTACAATATGTCTTTAGTATGATCTAGGTCGCATTGATTTTCCGATCTCTAATGCGCCTCTATATAAGTATTTGTTTTAATTGAATTTAAATGTGAGTGTATTTTGTTTGAGATCTAAAATAAATTGAGGGTTAAATGTTTATATGTATTACAATATAAACAAAAGCGCTTACTTTGCCGTATCTATAAGATTTTAATTATAACCGTAACAAATGTGCTACAAATTGGTGTGTTGTGCGACGACATTCACGTTAATTTGGAACCCTATACTGAAAATTTTTGTATTGAGATTTCAAGTGTAGCTCATTGTTTTCACTTCGCTATTTTCTGTTTATCTGCGGCCATGAAGCCTTTCTATGCTATTTATTCATCATAGAGGTGCGTATTTGGAATTTTTGTCACTGAGTGGGCGTTAAACTCGATGACGGGACACATTTTGCGGCGCACTTTGTCTATTGTGGCCATCAGTGCATGCGATGAGAGATGTTTGACGACGTATCGAAAAGGAACATTGCTGGATAAAGGGCTGGGTAAAAGGGGGTAGATAGGCAGTAGGGACACCAGTAACGCTTCGTTAGATGCATACTGAAGTCGATTGAAAGCTTACATTACTTGTTATTGCCTGTCTTAGTCGCGGAGCTGGACGAGCCCATAGAGAGAAAGGCGATAAGGTGTGGGGGAAACATAATGTTGATTGAGCGTGTTTTACGGTTAGTCAGCGCAATAAATGACAGATAACAAAAAGCCCCACCGAGGTGAGGCTTCATCACTCAATCTAAAACAGATTAAGCGTTAACGTGATCAACTGCGTCACGAACCAGCTTGCCTAGTTCGTCCCACTTACCTTCGTCGATAAGGTTAGTTGGAACCATCCAAGTACCGCCACACGCAAGTACAGAAGGGATCGATAGGTATTCATCAACATTCTTCAAGCTTACGCCACCAGTAGGCATAAATTTAACAGGGTAAACCGCTGTTAGTGCTTTAAGCATACCAGTGCCGCCAGAAGGCTCAGCAGGGAAGAACTTCAACGTGCGAAGGCCCATTTCCATTGCTTGCTCAACTAGGCTTGGGTTGTTAACACCCGGTACGATTGCAACACCCTTATCGATACAGTATTGAACAGTGCGCGGGTTGAAACCTGGGCTTACGATGAAATCAACGCCAGCTTCGATAGATGCATCAACTTGCTCGTTAGTCAGTACAGTACCTGAACCAATTAGCATGTCTGGGAATTCTTTACGCATGATGCGAATCGCTTCGATTGCACATTCTGTACGAAGCGTGATTTCTGCACATGGCATGCCGTTTTCAACAAGTGCTTTACCTAGAGGGATAGCGTCTTCAGCACGGTTGATAGCGATTACAGGAATTACTTTTAGGTTTGCTAGTTGTTCATTTAATGTCGTCATGAATTCTTTCTCACGTTAAATGTGGGCTTGCTTTCAACTAAGCAAACCCTTGATTAATAGTTAAAGTGCGTAATTATAGAGACAGATCAGGCGTCGCTTGTAGAGGAATGATAGCACCTGGATGCTGAATCACAGTCCCTGCCACAATATGACCTGCTAACGCTGCATCACGTGCATTGCCACCGCTTAAGCGCTTAGCTAGGAAGCCCGCGCTGAACGAGTCGCCAGCCGCTGTAGTATCAACAATGTTGTCTACTGGGTTTGGAGCAACGTACTGAGCGCTTTGGCTTTCAACTACTAGGCAGTCTTTAGCACCACGTTTAATGATGATCTCTTTCACACCAGATTCAGACGTACGTGCAATACACTGTTCAATGCTTTCGTCGCCGTACAACTCTTGCTCGTCATCGAACGTCAGTAGAGCCGTGTCAGTGTACTTAAGCATCTTCAAGTACCAAGAAATCGCTTCTTGTTGACTTTCCCAAAGTTTTGGACGGAAGTTATTGTCGAAGAATACTTGGCCGCCTTGCGCTTTAAATTTGTCTAAGAAGTTGAATAGCTGCGTGCGTCCATTCTCTGTCAAGATAGCAAGCGTAATACCGCTTAGGTAAACCGCATCAAAAGAGAATAACTTGTCAAGTAGAGCAGGTGTGTCTTCCTGGTCAAACATGAATTTTGCTGCAGCATCATTACGCCAGTAGTGGAAACTGCGTTCACCAGTTTCATCGGTCTCGATGTAGTAAAGCCCTGGTTGTTTGTGATCAAGCTGAGCAATTAAGCTAGTGTCGATACCTTCCGCTTGCCACTTTTCTAACATGTCGGTACTGAATGGGTCAGTGCCTAGCGCTGTTACGTAGCTCGTGTTGATATCTTGCTCTTTTGTTAAGCGAGACAAGTAAAGTGCAGTATTTAGTGTATCGCCACCGAAACTTTGCTTAAGCCCGTCTTGTTTCTTTTGTAGCTCAACCATGCACTCGCCAATGACCGCGATGTTTAATGATTTCATATGCTTACCTTAGCAACTGAGGTTGCGCTGTTTATTATTTTAGGAAATCTTCACGCGCAGGGTTGAAGATATCAAGAAGGATGCTGTCTTGCTCTAGTGCAACTGCACCGTGCATCATGTGTTTACGAGCGAAGTAAGCATCGCCTTCTTTAAGGACTTTCTTTTCGCCTTCAATCTCAGCTTCGAAGCTACCACGAACTACGTAACCGATTTGGTCATGGATTTCGTGAGTATGAGGGTGGCCAATCGCGCCCTTATCAAAACATAGGTGTACTGCCATTAGATCGTCAGTGTAAGCAACGATTTTACGCTTAATGCCGCCACCAAGTTCTTCCCATGGGTTTTCATCTAGGATAAAGAAAGAGTTCATTGTGTATCTCCTAATCTGTTTAAATCTTTTAAGTGTTACTTAACTTGCATCCATCATAAGGGAATGAGCCTAATTGTAATACAATATATCTAAATTTGTGTGATATTGATCAAGCGATACTTTATATAGCGTAAATAAATCAACAACTTAATAAATGGCTAATATTTACCATTAGCCAGCTACATCAATGACTTATGGCTAATTATGTGACTCTACTCATCATTTAGCGACGAATAGGTATAATTAAAGCTCATATTGTATTACTTTATATGGAGTTTGAAAATTTAATCAAAGTTTAAGCAGATAAACTCTTTATTGAGGGTGACAAAGAATATGACGACTAAACCAGTATTGTTGACTGAAGCAGAAATCGAGCAGCTTCATCTTGAAGTGGGCCGTTCTAGCTTAATGGGCAAAACCATTGCAGCGAACGCGAAAGATCTAGAAGCATTCATGCGTTTACCTATTGATGTCCCAGGTCATGGTGAAGCTGGGGGTTACGAACATAACCGCCATAAGCAAAATTACACGTACATGAATCTAGCTGGTCGCATGTTCTTGATCACTAAAGAGCAAAAGTACGCTGACTTTGTTACAGAATTACTAGAAGAGTACGCAGACAAATACCTAACGTTTGATTACCACGTACAGAAAAACACTAACCCTACAGGTCGTTTGTTCCACCAAATCCTGAACGAACACTGCTGGTTAATGTTCTCAAGCTTAGCTTACTCTTGTGTTGCTTCAACCCTGACACAAGAACAACGCGACAATATTGAGTCTCGTATTTTCGAACCAATGCTAGAAATGTTCACAGTTAAATACGCACACGACTTCGACCGAATTCACAACCACGGTATTTGGGCTGTAGCCGCTGTCGGTATTTGTGGTCTTGCTCTTGGCAAGCGTGAGTACCTTGAAATGTCGGTGTACGGCATTGACCGTAACGACACTGGCGGCTTCCTAGCGCAAGTTTCTCAGCTGTTTGCACCGTCTGGCTACTACATGGAAGGTCCTTACTACCACCGTTATGCGATTCGTCCAACGTGTGTGTTCGCTGAAGTGATTCACCGTCATATGCCTGAAGTGGATATCTACAACTACAAAGGCGGCGTGATTGGTAACACAGTACAAGCGATGCTGGCGACGGCTTACCCGAACGGTGAGTTCCCGGCTCTGAATGATGCTTCTCGTACTATGGGTATTACAGACATGGGTGTTCAGGTTGCAGTAAGTGTTTACAGCAAGCATTACTCTTCTGAAAACGGCGTAGACCAAAACATTCTGGGTATGGCGAAGATTCAAGACGCAGTATGGATGCATCCATGTGGTCTTGAGCTATCTAAAGCATACGAAGCCGCATCTGCAGAGAAAGAAATCGGCATGCCTTTCTGGCCAAGTGTTGAATTGAATGAAGGCCCTCAAGGTCACAACGGCGCGCAAGGCTTTATCCGTATGCAGGATAAGAAAGGCGACGTTTCTCAACTTGTGATGAACTACGGCCAACACGGCATGGGTCACGGCAACTTTGATACGCTGGGTATTTCTTTCTTTAACCGCGGTCAAGAAGTGCTACGTGAATACGGCTTCTGTCGTTGGGTTAACGTTGAGCCAAAATTCGGCGGCCGTTACCTAGACGAAAACAAATCTTACGCTCGTCAAACGATTGCTCACAATGCAGTTACGATTGATGAAAAATGTCAGAACAACTTTGACGTTGAACGTGCAGACTCAGTACATGGTTTACCTCACTTCTTTAAAGTAGAAGACGATCAAATCAACGGTATGAGTGCATTTGCTAACGATCATTACCAAGGCTTTGACATGCAACGCAGCGTGTTCATGCTAAATCTTGAAGAATTAGAATCTCCGTTATTGTTAGACCTATACCGCTTAGATTCTACAAAAGGCGGCGAAGGCGAGCACCAATACGACTATTCACACCAATATGCGGGTCAGATTGTTCGCACTAACTTCGAATACCAAGCGAACAAAGAGCTAAACACTCTAGGTGACGATTTCGGTTACCAACATCTATGGAACGTCGCAAGCGGTGAAGTGAAGGGCACAGCAATTGTAAGTTGGCTACAAAACAACACCTACTACACATGGCTAGGTGCAACGTCTAACGATAATGCTGAAGTAATATTTACTCGCACTGGCGCTAACGACCCAAGTTTCAATCTACGTTCAGAGCCTGCGTTCATTCTACGCAGCAAAGGCGAAACAACACTGTTTGCTTCTGTTGTTGAAACGCACGGTTATTTCAACGAAGAATTCGAGCAATCTGTCAATGCACGTGGTGTTGTGAAAGACATCAAAGTCGTGGCTCACACCAATGTCGGTTCGGTAGTTGAGATCACCACAGAGAAATCAAACGTGACAGTGATGATCAGCAACCAACTTGGCGCGACTGACAGCACTGAACACAAAGTAGAACTGAACGGCAAAGTATACAGCTGGAAAGGCTTCTACTCAGTAGAGACAACTTTACAAGAAACGAATTCAGAAGAACTTAGCACTGCAGGGCAGGGGAAATAATAATGAGCTATCAACCACTTTTACTTAACTTTGATGAAGCAGCTGAACTTCGTAAAGAACTTGGCAAGGATAGCCTATTAGGTAACGCACTGACTCGCGACATTAAACAAACTGACGCTTACATGGCTGAAGTTGGCATTGAAGTACCAGGTCACGGTGAAGGCGGCGGTTACGAGCACAACCGTCATAAGCAAAACTACATCCATATGGATCTAGCAGGCCGTTTGTTCCTTATCACTGAGGAAACAAAATACCGAGATTACATCGTTGATATGCTAACAGCGTACGCGACGGTATACCCAACACTTGAAAGCAACGTAAGCCGTGACTCTAACCCTCCGGGTAAGCTGTTCCACCAAACGTTGAACGAGAACATGTGGATGCTTTACGCTTCTTGTGCGTACAGCTGCATCTACCACACGATCTCTGAAGAGCAAAAGCGTCTGATCGAAGACGATCTTCTTAAGCAAATGATCGAAATGTTCGTTGTGACTTACGCACACGACTTCGATATCGTACACAACCACGGCTTATGGGCAGTGGCAGCAGTAGGTATCTGTGGTTACGCAATCAACGATCAAGAGTCTGTAGACAAAGCACTATACGGCCTGAAACTAGACAAAGTCAGCGGCGGTTTCTTAGCGCAACTAGACCAACTGTTTTCGCCAGACGGCTACTACATGGAAGGTCCTTACTACCACCGTTTCTCTCTGCGTCCAATCTACCTGTTCGCAGAAGCGATTGAACGTCGTCAGCCTGAAGTTGGTATCTATGAATTCAACGATTCAGTGATCAAGACAACGTCTTACTCTGTATTCAAAACGGCATTCCCAGACGGTACATTGCCTGCTCTGAACGATTCATCGAAGACAATCTCTATCAACGATGAAGGCGTTATCATGGCAACGTCTGTGTGTTACCACCGTTACGAGCAAACTGAAACTCTACTTGGTATGGCTAACCACCAGCAAAACGTTTGGGTTCATGCTTCAGGTAAAACACTGTCTGACGCGGTTGATGCAGCAGACGACATCAAAGCATTCAACTGGGGTAGCCTGTTTGTAACCGACGGCCCTGAAGGCGAAAAAGGCGGCGTAAGCATCCTTCGTCACCGTGACGAACAAGATGACGACACGATGGCGTTGATCTGGTTTGGTCAACACGGTTCTGATCACCAGTACCACTCTGCTCTAGACCACGGTCACTACGATGGACTGCACCTAAGCGTATTCAACCGTGGTCACGAAGTGCTGCACGATTACGGCTTCGGTCGCTGGGTAAACGTTGAGCCTAAGTTTGGCGGTCGTTACATCCCAGAGAACAAGTCTTACTGTAAGCAGACGGTTGCTCACAACACAGTAACGGTTGATCAGAAAACGCAGAACAACTTCAACACAGCACTGGCTGAGTCTAAGTTTGGTCAGAAGCACTTCTTCGTAGCAGACGACCAGTCTCTACAAGGCATGAGCGGCACAATTTCTGAGTACTACACTGGCGTAGACATGCAACGCAGCGTGATTCTTGCTGAACTTCCTGAGTTCGAGAAGCCACTAGTGATTGATGTATACCGCATCGAAGCTGACGCTGAACACCAGTACGACCTACCCGTTCACCACTCTGGTCAAATCATCCGTACTGACTTCGATTACAACATGGAAAAAACGCTTAAGCCATTAGGTGAAGACAACGGTTACCAACACCTATGGAACGTGGCTTCAGGCAAAGTGAACGAAGAAGGTTCTCTAGTAAGCTGGCTACATGACAGCAGCTACTACAGCCTAGTAACCAGCGCGAATGCGGGCAGCAAAGTGATTTTTGCTCGCACTGGTGCTAACGATCCAGACTTCAACCTTAAGAGTGAGCCTGCGTTCATCTTACGTCAGTCTGGTCAAAACCACGTGTTTGCTTCTGTACTAGAAACGCATGGTTACTTTAACGAGTCTATCGAAGCCTCTGTAGGCGCTCGTGGTCTAGTTAAATCAGTATCTGTTGTGGGCCATAACAGTGTCGGGACTGTTGTTCGCATTCAGACTACTTCTGGTAACACTTACCACTACGGTATCTCAAACCAAGCTGAAGACACGCAGCAAGCAACTCACACTGTTGAGTTTGCTGGTGAGACATACTCGTGGGAAGGATCATTTGCTCAACTGTAAATGATTAATACTAATCACAGTAAGTAAGTGAGCAGAAATAGCGCAGGAAAAAAGCTTGAGAACAAGGCAGAATTTTTCGATAAGTAGTTATTCTACAATCAAAAATTCTAACGAAGTTATCGAGCTTTTTAACAAGCTAGGGTGATCAGTTATTTACTACGATTGGTATCACATGCAAGTTATTTAACGATGGCTTGTGTTGATGTGGTGCTTTGCGGGAACGAAGCGTCACATTGAATTCAGTCGTGATTGCAAAATCGTTCGTTGATACCAACAACGACTGAATACATCGGGAATAAGTCAAACCGAGTAACTCATTGCGAGTTGCTCGGTTTTTTTATGCGTGTAGGAAACAGAATAGAACGTTTCAACAAACGAAAAGCCTACTCAGTGAGTAGGCTTTGATCTTAGCTAACCGTCTATTTGACGTTGTTTTTAGTATTTAGATAAGGGCTTTTCTTGCTTTGGCTGCCACCCATTCAGAGAAGATGACCGTCACTAGAATCGCACAGAAAATGACAGTCACTTGAGGCCATGCCAGCATTGCCATCGACTCTTGCAGTTTTAAGCCGATACCGCCAGCGCCCACCAAACCTAAGACGGTAGACTCACGAATATTGATATCCCAGCGGAACAAGCTCGTGCCGATGAAACTTGGCATCACTTGCGGAAGAATACCGTAGTTCAATACCTGCAGCGGAGAAGCTCCAGTCGATTGGATTGCAGCCATCTGTGTTGCATTCACTTCTTCAATCGCTTCATACATTAACTTCGCCACAAAACCAATTGAACGTAGCGCTATCGCAATGATACCGGCCAACAAGCCTGGGCCGATGATTGCTACCAATAACAATGCCCAAATTAACGAGTTAATTGAACGACTTGCCGCGATGATGAACAGCGCGATAGGTCTGATAAACGTCATGCTTGGCGTTGTATTACGTGCAGCTAAGAACGCGACTGGAAACGCTAGTACTATCCCCAACAGTGTGCCAAGTGTCGCGATGTTAATGGTGTCCCACAACGGACTCCAAAGAGACTCTAAGTAGCTCCATCTTGGTGGCCACATACGTGAAGAGATATCAGTAAATTGGTTGGGTGAGTCAGTCACAAAGTACCAAATCGTATCCTTGTTCATGACTTGCCATGCGAATACTGTCAAAGCAACAAAGCAAAGCCAGCCTAGCCAAAGCATGAGGCTCTGTTTACTGTCGTAACGCTGCCATTGGGTACGATTGATGGCGCTTGTCGGTGTTTCATTTAGCGTGCTCATTGGTCGTTCCTTACTGCACATGCTTACGGATGATGGTTGAAAGGTATTCACACAACATCACAATCACGATAATAATCAATAGAATAGCGGCTGATGCGCTGTATTCGTAACGGTCCATTGCTGTGTTTAACGTTGCGCCGATACCACCTGCGCCAACAATGCCAATCACGGCTGACTCACGAAAGTTGATGTCGAGTCGGTACATCGAAAGTCCGATGAAGCGCGGCATTACCTGCGCTTGAATCGCGTAATTGACCTGTTGTAACCAACTCGCGCCCGTTGCGCGCATTGCGCGCATTGCGGTGAGTGGTGCTGGGTCAATGGCTTCAATTTCATCAGCAAACAGTTTTGCGAGAAAGCCGATGGTGGCGAAGGTGAGCGTGACAAAGCCCGCAAACGTACCAAAGCCAAATAGAGCAACACACAGAATCGCTACGATGATTTCTTGTAAGCTACGCGCAACCGAAATAAACGCACGACAGAATAAGTAAACAGGCGTAGGGGCAAGGTTTTTCGCTGCGCCTAATCCGAATGGGATTGAAAGAAGGACACCCGCCACGGTCGATGTCAGGGTCATGGTTAAACTTTCAATCAAACCTTGTGAGATGTTGTTCCATCGGCCACCAAAATCTGGGTTCATGAAAGCCAAAATGAACTGCCAGCCGCGTTCGCTGCCTTCGTAAATTCGAGTCCAGTTGACGTGTACCGATTGAGTCGCAAAGTACAAGTAAACCGCGACAATGATGATTAAGCTCCAGCGTAGCCATGGGCTAGAAATCAGTGGAGGCTTTGTCCACTGTGTCGGGTATTGTTTGGAATTCAGTTTTCCTGACTTTAAATGTTGTTGTGCTGACTTTAAATGCTGATGAGCTTGATTTGGATATGGTTGAGTCATATTGTTGCCTCAGACAGGCGAGGGCTCGTGATGATGAGGTCATCGGCCTCTTCTTCTGCTTGTTGACTCCAGTCTTCTTCACCGTAGATTTGCGTTAAAACATCTTCAGTGAGCAGGTTTGGTTTGTCATCAAATACGACACAACCTGCATTTAATCCGACCACACGGTCAACAAACTGCTTTGCTAATTGAACATCGTGAATATTGATGATGGCAGGGAGCTGTTGCTCTGAACAAATCTCACTGATCAGTCGCATGATTTGGCGCGCTGTACGTGGATCAAGTGCGGCCGTTGGTTCATCAATCAACAGTAATTTCGGTTTCTGAGCAAGTGCACGTGCAATACCAACACGTTGACGCTGACCACCCGATAGAGCATCGGCCCTTTTATTGGCGTGTTCTAACAACCCAACACGGTCGATTAGCGCATAAGCGGCTTGGATATCCGATTCAGGGAAACGACGAGTAAAGCTCTGCCAGAAGTTCACGTAACCCAAACGCCCTGAAAGTACGTTTTCCATCACCGTTAAACGCTCAATCAGCGCGTACTCTTGGAAAATCATCCCGATTTCACGGCGTGATTGTCTCAGTTGTCGCTTAGACAGCGTTTCTAGATTGGTATTGGAAAAGATCACTTCGCCGCTGGTGGGCTCGGTGAGCCGATTAATACAACGGATAAGCGTTGATTTACCCGCACCAGATGGACCAATTAAACCAACCACTTCACCGGCATTGACCGACAAGCTAACGTTGGTAAGGGCTTTATCAGAACTGGAGTAGTGCTTGGTAAGCCCTTTAAGGGTAAGAGTAGACATAGAATTTCTATAAGAGCGGTGTACTAAGAGTTCGCCTGAGACAGGCATGGAAAGTAAACCGGAAAGAGTGGTGAATAACTGCAGGCGATTACACCTGCAGTTAGTTTTATCGGTGTGTGATTGGCTTTTTAGTTCGGTTGAACTTAGCTACACGTGTAAGAGACTTTATTGGCTGTATCGATAGTGCGGATCACTTCCCAGTGCTCTTGGTAAGTGATCGGAACGAACTTCGCTTCACCGTTACGCTCAAATTCTTCTTGAAGCTTTGTGCCTTCCCAGTCGAAAGTGAAGAACGCTTTTTGAATCTTCTCTTGAAGCTCTGGTGTTAGGTTGTGCGCTGTGCCGTAAGCTGTTGTTGGGAAGGTTTGTGACTTGTAGATGCTCTTGATTTGACCTTCTTTCACGACTTCACGTGAAAGCATACGGTTCAATACTGAGTTAGCGACGGCTGCTGCGTCATAATCTTTGTGTGCCACACCCAAAATAGAGTTGTCGTGCGCGCCAGAGAAAGCCGGTTTGAAATCACGTTTAGGTTGAAGCTGGTATTCAGCATCCAGAATCGCAGAAGGGGCTTTGAAACCAGAGTTTGACGTTTGCGATGTGAATGCTAGGTTTTTGCCTTTTAGGTCTTCAACCTTTTCGATGCCTGAACCTGGGTGCGTGATGATTTCCATTTCGTAACCGAAAGAGCCATCTTCAGCCGCCATCATGGTGAATGGAGCAAAGCCAGCACAGTTAACTGCTAGTGGCGTTGAACCTGTGTTGAAACCTGCGATATGCAGACGACCTGAACGCATTGCTTCAATTTGAGCTGCGTTATTTTGAACAGGGAAGAAACGAACCGTTTTTTCCGTTGTTTTTTCAAGGTGGCTCAAAAACTCGCTCCACACATCAGCGTATACTGCTGGATCTTCAACTGGCGTGTAAGCAAAAATTAGCGTGTTTGGATCCACCCATTGTGATTCATCTTGAGGTACATCGGCGACCAAGTTACCAGAGCGGTCTTCGTATCGTGTATCCATTGCTAATGCAGAACCAGAAAAAATCAGCGCAGCAGTAATAGCGCTCTTAAGCGTGAGATTTGTTTTTGTCGGTTTCATTATTTCAGTCCAATTGAGTGATTTTTTGGGAAGGGAGTATAGAAATCGAGGATGACAGAACCGATGCGTTTTGATGACGGATTTATGAATGGTGTAACATAATGTTTCTAGCTGTGTGGAGTTAGATGCTTTATAAGTGTTTGATTCATTGAGTAAATTAATAGAACGCGACTCGTTGCTAATTTACTCAATTGGCGCTAGGTTGAAATCCTGTTATAGTGATCCTTAAATAATACATAAACATAACATATAAAATAAGTGAACTTATGGTTAGCACTTTTAATTCAATCTCGGGCTCGAAGCGCAGCCTGCACGTGCAAGTAGCGCGTGAAATCGCTCGTGGAATCTTGTCTGGTGAACTGCCACAAGGTTCTATTATTCCTGGTGAAATGGCGTTGTGTGAACAGTTTGGTATCAGCCGAACGGCACTTCGTGAAGCAGTTAAACTATTGACCTCTAAAGGTCTATTAGAGTCCCGCCCGAAAATCGGCACTCGTGTAGTCGACCGTGCATATTGGAACTTCCTTGATCCTCAACTGATTGAATGGATGGACGGCCTAACCGACGTAGACCAATTCTGTTCACAGTTCTTAGGTCTTCGCCGTGCGATTGAACCTGAAGCGTGTGCACTGGCGGCTAAATTTGCGACCGCTGAGCAACGTATCGAGCTTTCAGAGATCTTCCAAAAGATGGTCGAAGTAGATGAAGCTGAAGTGTTTGACCAAGAAAGTTGGACAAACATCGACATTCGTTTCCACAGCTTGATCTTCAATGCAACAGGTAACGATTTCTACCTGCCATTCGGCAATATTCTGACGACCATGTTCGTTAACTTCATCGTGCACTCTTCTGAAGAGGGCAGCACATGTATCAATGAACACCGTAGAATCTATGAAGCGATTATGGCTGGCGACAGTGAAAAAGCTCGTACAATGTCAGCGGCTCACTTGCAAGATGCTAACCACCGTTTAGCCACTGCAAGCTAAACACGGTTTTCAACTTCATTTGAACCAGTCAAAAAGGTATGCCAAGTGCATGCCTTTTTTGTTTTTAGAAAGCGTGTTGCACCATGTGTGGCACTGTTTTGGTTCACCCCCGCTTAACTCCTTCTTAAGTCAGTTCCTTCTTGTATACGCCTAGCGGTCGTTCTCTTTACCATCAAAATAAAAATAATATTACGCTCGATATTCGTTTTAGACACTCGAGCTCCCCCCAAATAATTATGCGTCATCCATGATTTTTCATTTTTGTATATTTTTAATCCGCCATCGTTTGAACAGGATATGCCGCTTCAATATGGATTAATTTAAGTTGAATTCTAATGAAATTGTCCACTCTCAATAGATAAAAACACTGGTTTATTGTGTGATAAATGAGGGGGATTTAGCTCAGATTTGGCTTTTATTATTTTTGATAATTTTATATTTATATGTGTTTGGTTGTATTTGTTAATAAGTGTGCAAAGTCTCATTTTTTTTATAAGTCTTTGATTTTAATGGGTGTGATGTTCTTTGGTCTTGGTTTTTTGAGTTTTCATCTCAAACACCAGTAATTTCCTTAATGGATTGGCCATATTCCATCCTATGTCATATATATAATTAACTTAATCAATCAAAATAAGATCGCCATCACTTATTTGGATTATTGTACTACAAATAAAGTTTGAGATTTCCTATAGTCCTCGTAACAAAATACAACGGACAAAGGATACACGATGGAACTCAACACGATTATTGTCGGCATTTATTTCCTATTCTTGATTGCGATAGGTTGGATGTTTAGAACATTTACAAGTACCACCAGTGACTACTTCCGCGGGGGCGGTAACATGTTGTGGTGGATGGTTGGTGCAACCGCCTTTATGACCCAGTTTAGTGCATGGACATTCACCGGTGCGGCAGGTAAAGCGTATAACGATGGTTTTGCAGTAGCGGTCATCTTCGTAGCCAACGCATTTGGTTACTTCATGAACTTCGCATATTTTGCTCCAAAGTTCCGTCAACTACGTGTAGTAACGGTAATCGAAGCAATTCGTATGCGTTTCGGTGCGACTAACGAACAAGTGTTCACTTGGTCTTCAATGCCAAACAGTGTTGTTTCTGCCGGTGTATGGTTAAACGCACTAGCAATCATCGCTTCTGGTATCTTCGGTTTCGACATGACAGCAACTATCTGGATTACCGGTTTGGTTGTATTGGCAATGTCTGTAACGGGTGGTTCATGGGCGGTAATTGCATCTGACTTTATGCAGATGGTTATCATCATGGCAGTAACCGTGACATGTGCTGTTGTTGCTGTTGTTCAAGGTGGCGGTGTTGGTGAAATCGTGAATAACTTCCCTGTAGCGGAAGGCGGTTCTTTCCTTTCTGGTAACAACATTAACTACTTAAGCATCTTCAGCATTTGGGCATTCTTCATCTTCGTGAAGCAGTTCTCTATTACTAACAACATGCTTAACTCTTACCGTTACCTAGCGGCTAAAGACTCAAAGAACGCGAAGAAAGCGGCGCTACTAGCGTGTGTGCTAATGCTTTGTGGTGTATTTATCTGGTTCATGCCTTCTTGGTACATTGCAGGTCAAGGTGTCGACCTAGCAGCAGCTTACCCAGATGCAGGTAAGAAAGCGGGTGACTTTGCCTACCTATACTTCGTACAAGAGTACATGCCAGCAGGTATGGTTGGCCTTCTAGTTGCGGCGATGTTTGCAGCGACAATGTCTTCAATGGATTCTGGTCTAAACCGTAACTCGGGTATCTTTGTTAAGAACTTCTATGAACCAATCGTTCGTAAAGGTACGGCTAGCGAAAAAGAACTAGTAACGGTTTCTAAGATTACTTCTGCCGTGTTTGGTATTGCTATCATCCTTATTGCACAGTTCATCAACTCGCTTAAAGGTTTGAGCCTGTTCGATACCATGATGTATGTAGGCGCACTGATCGGCTTCCCAATGACAATTCCTGCATTCCTTGGCTTCTTTATTAAGAAGACTCCGGACTGGGCTGGTTGGGGTACGCTAGTGGTTGGTGGTTTTGTTTCTTACTACGTGGGTTTCGTTGTTAACGCTGAAATGGTGTCTTCAATCTTCGGTCTAGAAGAGCTAACAAGCCGTGAATGGTCTGATGTTAAGGTTGCTATCGGTCTGATTGCTCACATTACGCTGACAGGTGGTTTCTTCATCCTATCAACTCTGTTCTACAAGCCATTAACTGAGAAGCGTCAAGCAGACGTTGATAAGTTCTTCGGTAACCTGTCTACTCCATTAGTTGCGGAGTCAGCAGAACAGAAAGTACTGGATAACAAACAGCGTGAAATGCTTGGTAAACTGATTGCGGTAGCGGGTGTCGGTATCATGCTAATGGCTCTACTCACTAACCCAATGTGGGGACGTCTAGTCTTCATACTTTGTGGTGTGATTGTTGGTGGTGTTGGTGTGCTATTGGTTAAAGCGGTCGATGACGGCGGCAAGCAAGCGAAAGCAGTAACTGAAAGCTAATACATAGAAAACGATTATAATAGAATGCGACGACTCGAAAGGGCGTCGCATTTTTTTTGCTCTGCGAAACGGAAAAACGGTCAGGTGGAAGATATCTGACCTAAATCACGAAAACTGTACAAAATGGTTCAATCGAACCGAAATAGATTTAATTGTCCTACAATAAGACGTATATTGTTGCTAATTCCTTTCAATCAACTTGAAAAATAAGTGAGTTAGAATGAGCGACCAAAAATCTCTTGATGCAATCAGGAAGATGAAGCTGGAGAATGATACTTCAGCAGGTAATCTTGTAGACCTACTCCCTATCGAAGTACAGAAACGTGACTTCGACCTATCATTCCTAGACAACTTGAGCGAAGCACGTCCACGTCTTCTTGTTCAAGCAGATCAGTTAGAAGAATTCAAAGCGAAAGTGAAAGCTGATGAAGCTCACTGCATGTTTGATGATTTCTACAATAACTCGACAGTTAAGTTCCTTGAGACTGCTCCTTTCGAAGAGCCTCAAGCGTACCCAGCTGACACGGTAGGCAAAGCTTCTCTATGGCGTCCTTACTGGCGTCAAATGTACGTTGATTGCCAAATGGCACTAAACGCGACACGTAACCTAGCAATTGCTGGTGTTGTGAAAGAAGACGAAGCGCTAATTGCTAAAGCAAAAGCTTGGACTCTAAAACTGTCTACGTACGATCCAGAAGGCGTGACTTCTCGTGGCTATAACGATGAAGCGGCTTTCCGTGTTATCGCGGCTATGGCTTGGGGTTACGACTGGCTACACGGCTACTTCACAGATAAAGAACGTCAGCAAGTTCAAGATGCTTTGATTGAGCGTCTAGACGAAATCATGCACCACCTGAAAGTGACGGTTGATCTATTGAACAACCCACTGAACAGCCACGGTGTTCGTTCTATCTCTTCTGCTATCATCCCAACGTGTATCGCGCTTTACCACGATCACCCGAAAGCAGGCGAGTACATTGCATACGCACTAGAATACTACGCAGTACACTACCCACCATGGGGCGGTGTAGACGGCGGTTGGGCTGAAGGTCCTGACTACTGGAACACGCAAACGGCATTCCTAGGCGAAGCATTCGACCTATTGAAAGCATACTGTGGCGTAGACATGTTCAACAAAACATTCTACGAAAACACAGGTGATTTCCCGCTTTACTGCATGCCTGTTCACTCTAAGCGCGCGAGCTTCTGTGACCAGTCTTCAATCGGTGATTTCCCAGGTCTAAAACTGGCTTACAACATCAAGCATTACGCAGGTGTTAACCAGAAGCCTGAGTATGTTTGGTACTACAACCAACTGAAAGGCCGTGATACTGAAGCACACACCAAATTCTACAACTTCGGTTGGTGGGACTTCGGTTACGATGATCTTCGCTTTAACTTCCTTTGGGATGCACCTGAAGAGAAAGCACCATCGAATGACCCACTGTTGAAAGTATTCCCAATCACGGGTTGGGCTGCATTCCACAACAAGATGACTGAGCGTGATAACCATATTCACATGGTATTCAAATGTTCTCCGTTTGGCTCAATCAGCCACTCTCACGGTGACCAAAACGCATTCACGTTGCATGCATTCGGTGAAACGCTAGCGTCAATCACTGGCTACTACGGTGGTTTCGGTGTTGATATGCACACGAAATGGCGTCGTCAAACGTTCTCTAAGAACCTTCCACTATTTGGCGGTAAAGGTCAGTACGGCGAGAACAAGAACACGGGCTACGAAAACCACCAAGATCGCTTCTGTATCGAAGCGGGCGGCAACATCTCTGATTTCGACACTGAATCTGATGTGAAGATGGTTGAGGGTGATGCAACGGCATCTTACAAGTACTTCGTTCCTGAAATTGAATCTTACAAGCGTAAGGTCTGGTTTGTTCAAGGTAAAGTATTCGTAATGCAAGACAAGGCAACGCTTTCTGAAGAGAAAGACATGACTTGGCTAATGCACACAACTTTCGCAAACGACGTGGCAGACAAGTCTTTCACTATCCGTGGCGAAGTTGCGCACCTAGACGTAAACTTCATCAACGAGTCTGCTGATAACATCACGTCAGTTAAGAACGTTGAAGGTTTTGGCGAAGTTGACCCATACGAGTTCAAAGATCTTGAAATCCACCGTCACGTTGAAGTGGAATTCAAGCCATCAAAAGAGCACAACATCCTTACGCTTCTTGTTCCTAATAAGAACGAAGGCGAGCAAGTTGAAGTGTCTCACAAGCTTGAAGGCAACACGCTAATGCTAAATGTTGATGGTGAAACGGTTTCAATCGAACTGTAATTCGCTGAAGCAACAGAAGCTAGATACTAAAAACTCCGAGTGAAAGCTCGGAGTTTTTTTGTTTGCACAGAACAGGCAGTAGCCTACGAGGTGGGAAGAGGTTGCGTTGGTTAGTTAGAGGCTAAGTAGCAAGAGTGCCAGGCTTAGTAAGTGGCGACAAAACTTGGTTTAAAACCCGTGTTCAGTAAACCTTACTAAGGCTAGGGCAGTGACTGTCTTCCAATAATTTGTCAACTACTGACAGTGGGCAGCCTTAATCTTGTCTGAAAAAAGGGACGGCAGGTTAATAATCGTTATTGGAGTGGCTTATTCTCATTAATCGTATGACATTTAGAGTGCATTATTTCATCAATAGGTTATTTTTTGATTGGGATATCGCTCTTGTAAGTACAAAGCGTGACCATATTTTCTCGTAAAGTGAATCCCCGTCACAACTTGCGTCTAAGCATTGAAGGATTACCCTAAAACTATTGCGTAACGGAAAAGACGTCGTTATTATAATGACCATATAATCATACAATACTATATTTGGAGTTTGAACATGACTAAACCTGTAATCGGTTTCATTGGCCTAGGTCTTATGGGCGGCAACATGGTTGAAAACCTACAAAAGCGCGGCTACCACGTAAACGTAATGGATCTAAGCGCTGAAGCTGTTGCTCGCGTTACAGATCGCGGCAATGCGACTGCATTCACTTCTGCTAAAGAACTAGCTGCTGCAAGTGACATCGTTCAGTTTTGTCTTACAACTTCAGCTGTTGTTGAAAAAATCGTTTACGGCGAAGACGGCGTTCTAGCTGGTATCAAAGAAGGCGCAGTATTAGTAGACTTCGGTACTTCTATCCCTGCTTCTACTAAGAAAATCGGCGCAGCTCTAGCTGAAAAAGGCGCGGGCATGATCGACGCACCTCTAGGCCGTACTCCTGCACACGCTAAAGATGGTCTTCTGAACATCATGGCTGCTGGCGACATGGAAACTTTCAACAAAGTTAAACCTGTTCTTGAAGAGCAAGGCGAAAACGTATTCCACCTAGGTGCTCTAGGTTCTGGTCACGTTACTAAGCTTGTAAACAACTTCATGGGTATGACGACTGTTGCGACTATGTCTCAAGCTTTCGCTGTTGCTCAACGCGCTGGTGTTGATGGCCAACAACTGTTTGACATCATGTCTGCAGGTCCATCTAACTCACCATTCATGCAATTCTGTAAGTTCTACGCAGTAGACGGCGAAGAGAAGCTAGGTTTCTCTGTTGCTAACGCTAACAAAGATCTTGGTTACTTCCTTGCTCTTTGTGAAGAGCTAGGTACTGAGTCTCTAATTGCTCAAGGTACTGCAACTAGCCTACAAGCTGCTGTTGACGCAGGAATGGGTAACAACGACGTACCAGTAATCTTCGACTACTTCGCTAAACTAGAGAAGTAATCGACGTACGACCTCGCTAGGGTATTGCCTGTCTTTTTAGGCGGCGATACCTCAGCGAGGTTCGTTTTTATCTGCCATACCCAACCCTTTGTTCCCTCGTTAAACTCTTCTACTTCTACTTCTACTTCCTCAGCTACACCTACTCAAAACTCTGTTCAACTTTGTTACTGCCTCAATTCCTATTTTTGTTTCTATATCTATATCTACTTGTAAATTCAAAGCCTTCTAGCACCAACTCACTCACTTTTCCTCGCAAGCTTAAACCAGTGCACTTAACTGATTGTTGGCGATGGCTTAACACCGCTCGTATATCGGGTCTGAAAAGAAAGTAAAAAAAACCCACACAGCTGGTGACTGTATGGGCATGTTCGGACGAGCCGTCTGGAAAAACAAATGATCAATAGAAAGTGAAAAAACGAATAACGAGATCCCCCGACAGTTTCTACGTTAAACGAGTTCAATGACCTTAAAGCGGCTGCTTCAATTATCACTTTGAACTGAACAAAAGCATCCAGAAAGAACTTAAGTTATGATTCAAATACACCATAACTTAAGGCTTATTGTATTACAAATAAATTTTAAGATTGAATGCCTTGAGTGAATGGTTGGTTAGTGACAATGTGACCTAAGGCTCACTTTCCTAGTCAGGTGACCGAAAGTGATATGAATAATTTGAGTGGAGGCATTATCGGCGAAGTTGTGAGGTAATCATCTGAAAGTTGATCATTTTTAATTGGTTAATTATTCCTTTCTAATCATGTTAAAAGTTCAAACTCATAAATGATACCTATGTCACAGGGTGATTTTAACCAGTTTTGATATGTCAAGATTGCTCACAGAAAGTGCAGTAAATTAAACATACAATATTAATTAAATTGATGGTTGTGACGATGGAACGGCATGAACAAGTTTTGCTTCCCGTATCTTCGAATATCTAAAAAATGACCATTTCATTCGGATAAAAATAATAGACATAGGTTGATATGGATTATGAGTTTTATGAATTCAAAATTGTCTCTAGGGTTTAAAGGAAAATTGATTTTAATGGTGGCGATCGTCAGTTCCAGTGCCTTGGCATTTACGAACTGGTTCACGCTTAACTTGGCGACTGATCAAGTAAACCAAACGATTTATAACGAGATTGATCACTCGTTAACGATAGAAATTAATCAGATTGAAAGCACCGTCCAGCGCACCATCGATACGGTCAATTCCGTTGCACAAGAGTTCATGAAATCCCCATACCAAGTACCAAACGAAGCGCTGATGCATTTTGCCGCTAAGCTCGGTGGTATTGACAAGATTGTAGTGGGTTTTGATGATGGTCGTTCTTACACTTCTCGTCCTTCAGAGTCTTTCCCAAACGGTGTTGGAATCAAAGAAAAATACAACCCAACGACTCGTCCTTGGTATCAACAAGCGAAATTGAAATCAGGTTTATCTTTTAGTGATCTGTTTTTCACCAAGAGTACTCAAGTACCTATGATTGGTGTGACTTACACCTATCAAGATCGCGTCATCATGGCAGACATTCGATTTGATGATTTGGAAACTCAGCTCAAACAGCTAGATAGCATCTACGAAGCCAAAGGTATCATCGTGGATGAGAGAGGGATGGTAATTGCATCCACAATAGAAAACGTGCTTCCACAGAGCAATATATCTTCTGCTGACGCCTTAATGAAACTCAATGAAGCTATTGAACTACCTGACCAATTCATTGAAGGTATGATTGATGGTAATCAGCGAATCTTGATGGCTAAGAAGGTCGATATTGGCAGCCAGAAAGAGTGGTACATGATTTCTAGTATTGATCCTGAACTTGCGCTCGATCAGCTGAATGGTGTGATGTCGGATGCTCGAATGCTGATTATTGCCTGTGTGTTGGGGTCGGTCATATTGATGACTTTACTCCTGAATCGTTTCTACCGCCCAATCGTGTCATTGCGTAAGATTGTTCACGACCTTTCTCAAGGTAATGGCGACCTGACCCAAAGGCTCGCAGAGAAAAGTAATGACGACCTAGGACACATCGCCAAAGACATCAACTTGTTCATCATTGGCTTGCAAGAGATGGTTAAAGACGTGAAATTCAAGAACTCAGATCTTGATACCAAGGTATTAAGTATTCGAGAAGGCTGCAAGGAAACCAGCGATGTACTGAAAGTTCATACCGATGAAACGGTTCAGGTGGTCTCTGCGATTAATGGATTGTCCGAGGCTTCAAGTGAAGTCGAGAAGAACTCACAGTTTGCGGCAGAAGCAGCGCAAGATGCGGCCGTGTCCAGTGACGAGACTAAGCAAATTAACACTGTGACCGAAACGTACATCAGTGATCTTGAGAAGCAAGTTTGTACGACGTCGGATGATATTCGTTCTATGGCCAATGAAACACAGAGCATCCAGTCGATAGTGTCTGTGATTGGTGGTATTGCTGAGCAAACCAACTTGCTTGCGCTGAATGCATCCATTGAGGCGGCGAGAGCAGGCGAGCATGGACGAGGTTTTGCTGTCGTGGCTGACGAAGTCCGTGCGCTAGCAAACCGAACTCAAATCAGCACCTCTGAAATCGAAGAGGCGTTATCTGGGTTGCAATCTAAATCGGATGGCTTGGTTAAATCGATCGAGTTAACGAAGAGCAATTGTGAGATGACTCGTGCTCAAGTTGTGCAAGCGGTAAACATGCTAGCGAAGCTGACGGAACAGATGAAAACCGTGAGTCGTTTCAACAACGATATCTCTGCTTCTTCTGTCGAGCAAAATGCCTTGATTCATAGTATCGCTAAGAACATGCATAAGATTGAAAGCTTCGTTGAGGAACTCAATAAGCTAAGCCAAGATCAACTGACAGAGTCGGCTGAAATCAAAACACTGAATGGCAGCGTTAGCGAGCTAATGAGTAGCTTTAAAGTCTAACGTTTCTATTAATAAACACTAAAAATCAATGTTTTAATTGTGGCTTTTAGCCTGAGAGCCACTCCAAACCTGTCGAGTTTAGAGTGGCCTTTCTGCGTTGTTTTTGTCTCTAAATCCTCGGTAGCGCCACCTCATATCACCTCATTTGTCGCATCTCACATTATGATAAATAGATAATTGACATAAAATAGTACAAATATATCTTATCACTCTACTCTTATGGATAAGTGAGATAAATGTGAATAAGCCAACCCTCATCGTCGCTCTCGCTTCACTCACCTATGGCTGCGGTTGAAGCAGTTCAAATAGCTCAAGTGATAGCGATGACCCTTCTGATAACACCAGTCCAGGAACGTCTTATGGCGTTGTTGCGCCTTATGATATTGCTAAGTATCAAAACATCCTCTCCAGTTCTGACCTTCAGGTATCGGATCCTAACGGCACAGAGGGCAACAAAACCTCTGAAGTGAAAGATGGCGATTTCGATGGTTACATCAGTAATTACTTTTACGCAGATGAAGAGACGGAAAACCTAATTTTTAAAATGGCGAACTATAAGATGCGTTCTGAGGTTCGTGAGGGAGAAAACTTCGATATCAATGAAACGGGCGTAAGACGAAGCTTGTATGCGGAAATAAGCTTACCTGATATCGAGCATGCAATGGCGAGTTCACCTGCCGACCATGATGAAGTGACGTTGCTGCAGATACACAATAAGGGGACTGATGAGAGTGGCACCGGTTACATTCCTCATCCATTATTGCGTGTGGTTTGGGAGCAGGAGAGGGACGGCCTTACCGGTCATTATTGGGCGGTCATGAAGAGCAATGCGATTGATTGTAGCAGTGCGGCTGACTCTTCGGATTGTTATGCCACGTCATACAATCGCTACGATTTAGGTGAGGCGGAATTGGACAGTTTTACCAAATTTGATCTTTCTGTTTATGAGAACACACTGTCGCTCAAAGTGAATGATGAAGTAAAAGTGAATCAAGACATCGCTTACTGGCAGCATTTATTGAGCTACTTCAAAGCGGGTATCTATAACCAATTTGAGAATGGTGAAGCGATTGCTTACTATCAGGCGTTGAGATACACCACGACTCAAATCGATGGATCAAACGATTGGGACATTAATGATTGGAAGCTGACTATTCCACCGAGTAAGAATGATTGGTATGGAAGCGGTGGTGACAGTGCTGCTGAGTTAGAACCAGAACGTTGTGAATCGAGTAAAGATCTTCTTTCAAATGACAGCGATGTGTACGACAGTGATATTGATCTTTCTTACTTCAATACTGATGAAGGAAGAATGCACTTTAGAGCGGATATGGGATACGGCACCTCTACCCAAAACTCTAGCTATATTCGCTCTGAGCTCAGGGAGTTGTATCAAAGCAGTGTTCAACCGGATTGTAGCACCAGCGATGAAGATACAAGTTGGTATTTGGACGACACTAGAACGAACGCTACCAGTCACGAGTTAACCGCAAGCTTGCGAATTGAAGATTACCCGAACATCAACAATCAAGATCCAAAAGTGGTACTTGGACAAATTCATGGTTGGAAGATCAATCAAGCATTGGTGAAACTGTTATGGGAAGGCGAGAGTAAGCCAGTAAGAGTGATACTGAACTCTGATTTTGAGCGCAACAACCAAGACTGTGATCATTGTGACCCGTTCAGTGTCGAGTTAGGGACTTATTCGGCAAGTGAAGAGTGGCGATATACGATTCGAGCCAATCCAGAAGGTATCTACTTGGCGACTCATGATTTAGATGGAACCAACACCGTTTCTCATTTAATCCCTTGGGGACAAGATTATACAGACAAAGATGGCGACACTGTGTTGTTAACCTCCGATTGGACATCGACAGATATTGCTTTCTATTTCAAAGCGGGCATTTACCCTCAATTTAAACCTGATAGCGGCTATGCTGGTGAGGTGTTCGATGTCAGCTTTAGTTCTCTTAGAGCGGCACACTATTGATTGAGTCGAGATTTAAGCCGTTCCTACATTAAATTAAAAGATCACATTAATGTGGTCTTTTCGGTTTTTAGGGAGAGATAAATCGGCGTTTTCTGATTGCTGGGAACTCGTCTTATTGAGTTTATAGCTCGCACATTCAGTGGAGGAGAGCCGTAGATGACGAGCTTATTTTGTATTCTAAATTTCTATATATTGTCTTTTATCAATAGGAAGTGTGATCCAGTTAAAGCATAGAAAAATCGGAAAGTGTTCCCAGTCTCATTTATTCAATGAAATATTTTATTTGTATTATAAGATTACGTAATATTTTCATGTTATCGCAAATACTGAGAGGGGAACCGCCTTATAGCTCGTGTTTGCTGATTTAGCTTTCACTTACGAACGCTGTCTTTGTATTATAATAATGGATTAAATATGAAACAAATTACTCTAAAAACCTTACTCGCTTCTTCTATTCTACTTGCGGTTGGTTGTGCGAGCACGAGCACGACGACTGCTGATTTTCCAAATAACAAAGAAACGGGTGAAGCGCTTCTAACGCCAGTTTCAGTTGCCGCTAGTAGCCATGATGGTAACGGCCCAGATCGTCTTATTGACCAAGATCTAACCACACGTTGGTCTTCAGCGGGTGACGGTGAGTGGGCAATGCTAGATTATGGTTCAGTTCAAGAATTTGACGCTGTTCAAGCATCTTTCAGTAAAGGTAATGAGCGCCAATCTAAGTTTGATATCCAAGTGAGTGTCGATGGTGAAACCTGGACGACGGTACTTGAGAACCAACTGAGTTCTGGTAAAGCTATCGGTCTTGAGCGTTTCCAATTTGAGCCTGCGGTAAAAGCACGTTACGTAAGATATGTTGGTCACGGCAACACCAAAAACGGTTGGAACAGTGTGACAGGATTAGCCGCAGTTAACTGTAGCATTAACGCATGTCCTGCTAGCCATATCATCACTTCAGACGTGGTAGCAGCAGAAGCAGTTATTATCGCTGAAATGAAAGCGGCAGAAAAAGCACGTAAAGCAGCGCGTAAAGATCTACGCTCTGGTAACTTCGGCGTAGCAGCGGTTTACCCTTGTGAGACGTCAGTTGAATGTGATACTCGCAGCGCACTACCTGTTCCGACAGGCCTACCAGCAACACCAGTTGCAGGTAATGCACCGAGCGAAAACTTCGACATGACTCATTGGTACCTGTCTCAGCCATTCGATCATGACAAAAACGGCAAGCCTGATGATGTGTCTGAGTGGAACCTTGCAAACGGTTACCAGCACCCAGAAATCTTCTACACAGCGGACGATGGCGGCCTAGTATTCAAGGCTTATGTGAAAGGTGTACGTACCTCTAAAAACACTAAGTACGCACGTACTGAGCTTCGTGAGATGATGCGTCGTGGTGACCAGTCTATCAGTACGAAAGGTGTTAACAAGAACAACTGGGTATTCTCAAGTGCACCTGAATCTGATTTAGAAGCTGCGGCAGGTATCGATGGCGTTCTAGAAGCGACATTGAAAATTGACCACGCGACAACAACGGGTAATGCGAATGAAGTAGGTCGCTTTATCATTGGTCAGATTCACGATCAAAACGATGAGCCGATTCGTTTGTACTACCGTAAATTGCCAAACCAACCAACGGGCGCAGTTTACTTTGCACACGAAAGCCAAGACGCAACAAAAGAGGATTTCTACCCTCTAGTGGGCGATATGACGGCTGAAGTGGGCGAAGATGGTATCGCGCTTGGTGAAGTGTTCAGCTACCGCATTGATGTTAAAGGCAACACGATGACGGTAACGCTAATGCGTGAAGGCAAAGACGATGTTGTACAAGTGGTTGATATGAGCAACAGCGGCTATGACGTTGGCGGCAAGTACATGTATTTCAAAGCGGGTGTTTACAACCAAAATATCAGCGGCGACCTAGACGATTACTCTCAAGCGACTTTCTACCAGCTAGACGTATCGCACGATCAGTATCAGGAATAATGAATAAGTTGAATTTACAACTAAAATGGCAGCTATTATTAGCTGCCATTTTTTCATTACCGATAGGACTACTTTTATTTAATCCTAAGGCTTCGCTCTACAAGTTTTGGGTTTTAGGATACTTCGTCAATAAAAAAGGTTCAACGCGGATTAGCGGGAACTAAAAAAAACGGCAGTAAGTGATATGGTTTAGTCGCCAAACAAAAACCATACACAAACGACCGTTTTCATGCCGAATCATACTTTCCTACCTTCATTCTGGGAAGGTTTTCAAATAATAAAGTCTCATCAGACAGCATCACTTATTACCCTGACTCTTAAACCTAACTCTGAGGCTAAGTGCCTTTGTGGTCTCGAGGCCGAGGCTATTCATGAGTATCAATGGCGTCATGTAAAAGAGGCCATGTTGCTCGGTGTTCTTGTTGAACTTTCTGTTTAAACACGAAGAATTAAGTGTCGTAACTGCGGCATAAAAACAGAATCTCTATCTTGGTTGGAGCTTTAAGCTCGTATAACGGAGTGCCTAAAAAGATATATAGAACAAATGCTTACTGAAGATAAAAGCGGCTTTCCCCGGAAAGCCGCGATGAACCATAAAAAAGGCTTAGAAATTTATAAGCCTTTTTAAAGAATGGATAGTCACCATGTTTAAAATGAGTATGTAACACCAACGCGTGTTTTTAACTGACGTTCATTCTCTTCCGCTGAGCCGTAATCTGATGTCCAAAATTCAACATAAGGTCTTAGGTTATCGAATTTATAGCCGATTTTTACACCTAAATCCCATTCCCAATCTTCACCATTCGCTTTGACTTGATCTTCGTAGCTTTTGACGTAGTTCGCCTCATAACTTAATTGAAGGTTTTTTAAATCTTCGTCTTGGAATTTATAAGCGCCAGTCAATGTAAATTTACCTTGCTGAACAGTCTCACCAGCTAATGCTATTTTGTCGCCGTTAACTTTTGTGAGAGAACTGCTTGAACTGTCTGTGTAGTTTTGGAATTCATGACGGTAACGAAGAGCCGTTGTTAGACCGAAGTCAGCTTTATACCCAACACGAAACTGTGGTTTAAATGTTGTTTTTTCATCGCCGAACGTAATAGGCATACCTGGCTGCAAATACCACTTTTCATCTAACGCATAACGAACACCCCAATCAAACTCAGAATCTCCGCGTTCCAATTGGTTATATATATCGCCTTCTGCATTTGGAGCGAACTTTTGTTCAACGCTAAAATATAGCTTTGTCTCGTCTGCTATTTTCGTACTTCCGCCAATTTTAATACGATGCGCGTATTTATCGTCTTCATGCTTATGTTCTGCACGGTAATCAAGAGTTGCGCCAGTCGCTGTGCCTGCAAGAAGAGTTGTAGCAACAATTGCAGCAATTTTTGTAACAGAGTTCATACCTTTGTCTCACTATTATTTTTTATTTTGGATACATCCAATATACCCATGGCTCACAATTTAACACTATAAATGGTATTAAATTAATGTATGACAAATATGGTATTTATTACCGCTTAGTATTTCTGTGATATCTATCAAGAAGTTCTGAATAATGGAGTGAATATATAGTTAAATGTAATGAATGTCCCAGTTTTGCGCCTATTTATTAGGTTGAGCATGACTCGCTTCTCATATTTATAATGCTTGAGAATATACGAAATTAAAAATGTTAAAATAAGACAAATATTCGATTTATCTTTGGGGTTTGGTGGTGATGGCAACCTTGGTTGTTACGAGTGGCTGCTTTATCCAAGAGATCTTGTTCGAAAAGATAAGAGCTGTATTTGAGTGTGTTTAACAAGCTGTTAACCCTAATTTTTGTGGTTGGACTATTTAAATTGAAGAAAATATTTAGTACTAATTCGTGTTCAAAAGTGGTTTCTGTACTGAGTGTGTACTCGGTATCTGTTAACAATAAAGGATGAGTCATGTTTAAGAAAAACATATTAGCAGTGGCGCTATTAGCGACTGTACCAATGGTTACTTTCGCAAATAACGGTGTTTCTTACCCCGTACCTGCCGATAAATTCGATATGCACAATTGGAAAATAACCATACCTTCAGATATCAATGAAGATGGTCGTGTTGATGAAATAGAAGGGGTGGCAATGATGAGCTACTCACATAGCGACTTCTTCCATCTGGATAAAGATGGCAATCTTGTATTTGAAGTGCAGAACCAAGCGATTACGACTAAGAACTCGAAGAATGCACGTTCTGAACTGCGTCAGATGCCACGTGGTGCAAACTTTTCGATTGATACTGCTGATAAAGGAAACCAATGGGCACTGTCTAGCCACCCATCTGCCTCAGAGTACAGTGCGGTTGGTGGAACGCTGGAAGCGACATTAAAAGTCAATCATGTCTCTGTGAACGCTAAATTCCCAGAGAGATATCCAGCTCATTCAGTCGTTGTTGGTCAGATTCACGCTAAAAAACATAATGAGTTAATCAAAGCTGGAACTGGTTACGGGCATGGTAATGAACCACTAAAGATCTTCTATAAGAAGTTTCCTGGCCAAGAAATGGGTTCAGTATTTTGGAACTATGAGCGTAACCTAGAGAAAAAAGATCCTAACCGTGCCGATATAGCTTACCCTGTTTGGGGTAACACTTGGGAAAACCCAGCGGAACCGGGTGAAGCAGGCATTGCTCTTGGTGAAGAGTTTAGCTACAAAGTGGAAGTGAAAGGCACCATGATGTACCTAACGTTTGAAACAGAACGTCACGATACGGTTAAGTATGAAATCGATCTGAGCAAGGGTATTGATGAGCTTGATTCACCAACGGGTTATGCTGAAGATGATTTCTATTACAAAGCGGGCGCATACGGCCAATGTAGCGTGAGCGATTCTCACCCTGTATGGGGGCCAGGTTGTGGCGGTACTGGCGATTTCGCTGTCGATAAAAAGAATGGCGACTATAACAGTGTGACTTTCTCGGCACTAAAGTTGAACGGCAAATAGTACATAAGGCTAGTTAGAAACAGGCCTTAAGGAATGTTTTCGAAGACCACTGAACCGAATGTTGAGTGGTCTTTTTGTTTTCTATGAGATTTAAGATGAGCCGGGTATCAGCGAGAGTACAATGAAGCTTACCAATGAACGGTACAGCTGAAACAATACAACCTTGTCAAAAGACAAGGTTGTAATCAGAAAGCGTAGAAAGATTTTAGGACGGCGACTCGATACCGGACTTAGTCATACATCAACTCTTTAGCTTTGTCGGCATCAAACTCCTTTAGAGACTTTCGAGCTAAGTGACGGAATGGGAAAGCTTTAACGACTTCTTCGAATGGTTGGATAGCAAAGGCCCAAAAGATAGAGCCATCTAAACCAAAGATGATCAATGCACACAATGGAATTGAAATTACCCATTGACCAGTAAAGTTGATTTTGAAGACTGCGGTCGTTTTTCCTAGTGCTCTTAGTACATTCCCATGAACCGTGTTGTAGCCACGAACAATTGGCAAGAATATGTAGAGTGGGGCGATAACGGCCAATGCTTGATAGGTAGATTCATCCAAGTTCGGGTAAATGTCACCAATGACCAGACTTAATCCTGCGAATAAGAGTGCACAAACGAAAGAAATGACGACTGCAATATCGATACTGGTATCGACGTTTTTGACTAGGTCATCCATCTTTTTGGAGCCAATCGCTTGGCTGATAGTAATCGCGGAAGAGTGAGCCCAAGCGGTAATAAATTGAGAGACAGCCCTGATCCAAGGCATCACCAAAGTAATCGCTACGTAAGCGTTGATGTTAAGTTGCGAATACAACAATTGATATATCGTTGCGCCAATCAAAAGCATGGTCACGTTCGCTGCTACAGGGAATATTTCGATAAAGTGACGGCGAACGTTGGTAAAGAATTCAGAGCGCTGAGCGTCTAATTTGAGTGAAATCGCTGAGCTTAAATGCACGCACAAAACCAAATACAGCAAGCGGATCGTTATTGCAATAATGCTGCCTAATGCAGCGCCTTGTACTCCAATCCCTTCAAAATTAGAAAAACCATGAATCAGCACATATGAGAGTACAGCATTGATAGGCAGTTCAATTAAGTAACCTTTGAATGGGACTTTAGTTCTGCCTAGCGCATTAAATAAAGCAATGATCACCTGCGTTAACGCGGTAAAAATAACGATGTATTTCGAGATGTCTAGATAGCGGCTGATTTCTAAGTGAAGGGAAGCGTCATCTGTTAAAGCTTGAATCAAGGGTTGTTCGAAAAAAGTAAGTAGAAGCCAAAATAGTGTTGCTACGCCAAGGTTGATAAATAACCCTGCCCAAAATGCTTTAGATAATGATGCGGCGATGCCAGAGCCCACTGCGCGGCTTAATACTAACTGAGTACCGTTTGCCAGCGCCATTTGAATTCCCAGTACAAAGGCAACGATAGTCGTCGCAATCCCCATTGCAGCTAAAGGGATTTCACCAAGAGGAGAGACAAGCAGTGTGTCGATCATCAACATCGACTGCATCAAGATACCGTTTAAGGCGAGGGGCCAGGCGAGAGAGAAATTTTTCCTTACGTACGATTGTGAAGACACAAACAACACCTTATGTGTATAACCGTAAGCTTTCTCTGAGGTGGCGGAGTAGAGCGTTTAAAGAAGAAAACACTACGGTAGTTGATGGTTAAAAAATGGGTGCTAAAACAAGACTGACTTGTGTCTTTGAAAAACAAGTCAGTTTGGTTAATCTCGGTTATGCGATGGCTAATTCAACCCTAGAGAGCTTTTGGTTCTCATCGTCTAGCAGGACTTGAGAAGCAATTCGAGCTTGCTTGGCATCGCCAGACATTATTGCGTCGTAAATCGCTTTGTGTTCTTCTAAACAGAAGCGACCGCCTTCAGCGGAGTGGTCGATAAACTGCTTGAAGATAGTCGACAGAATGTTCGCGAATGGAATGTAAAATTGATTACCTGTCGATAAGAAAATCGTTTGGTGAAACAGGTGATCGTTGGTCGTCCACTCTTCATAATCGAAGCTATTTGCTGCGATGGTCATTTTCTGGAAAAGAATCGAAAGCTCTTTGCGTTGCTCTACAGTTGCATTGGTTGCAGCGAGCGCACACGCTTCCGGGTCAATCGCTTTTCTTAAGCCTAAAAATTGAGACAAGAAGGGTTTAGTATCTTCTAAATCTTGGATCCAGTACAGCAATTGCGGGTCCAAGAAGTGCCACTGTGTTCTCGGTTTGATACGAGTGCCCACTTTTGGCTTCGACTCGATTAAACCTTTTGCCGAAAGTAGCTTAGTTGATTCTCGAAGGGCAGTTCTGCTCACTCCAAAGATTTCGCACAGCTCCATTTCGCTGGGTAACTTTTGATTTTCTTCTAACTCGCCTGACAAGATCTTGCGAGCAATTTGTCTCGCCACTTGAACATGAATTCGGCGGCTTGAATCTTCCACCAATGTAAATATTGACATTTAAACCACCTGAAATTGAAACTTTGAAAACACTAAAAGCCAGACGAATCTGGTGTTTAGTGTCAGTGTATACGTCGAATTTAGTGTGAGGTTTTCCCTCATCTACTCGGGTCTGTTAACCTTATATAGTGTGGCGAACTTAAATCGCTGAGTGAGCTTATATAAACCAGCTAACTACGGCGTTATTTGTCCGCCGTTAACATCTAGGATTTGACCTGTGATGTAACCGCTGCAAGCGTGCGATGCAAAGAAAGCGAATGAAGGGGCAACTTCATCAATATGGCCAAAGCGTCCCATTGGAATGTTGTTAGCAATGGTCGCTTTCAAATCGTCGCTCTTGCCATCGTGAAATGCGGTGTCGATAGTGCCCGGTGAAACAATGTTGAAACGGATATTGTCTTGCGCGAACTCTTTCACCCAATTGCGGTGAATGTCGTGTAACCAAGCCTTAGACGCGGCATAGATGCCTGCACCAACACCACCGCCTTCGCGAGCGGCGATAGATCCTGTGCTAATCACACAAGATGTTTGCCCGGACTCAGCAGCAGAGGCGCGTAAGTGCGGGATAGAGAACTTGGTTGTCATCAGCGCAGAGCGAACATTAAGGTTCATTACGCGCTCATAAAACTCATCATCGATATTTTCTAGATTGGCGCGACCACCAAGGCCACCGGCGTTGTTAATCAACACGTCCATGCCACCAAAATGATCAGTGAACTCTTTGACTAACCTTTCGCACTCTAATGTGTCCATTAGGTTTGCAGGAAAAAAGGCAACATCGCCACCCAGTGCGGTAAGTTCAGATAGAACGTCATCGACTTTTGGGCTGAAAGCACGACTATTGATGCCGATTTTTGCGCCGTATTTTGCAAAGACACGTGCGGTAGCTAAACCCATACCAGCAGTAGAGCCAGTAATTAGAATGCGTTTGCCTTTTAAATCGTTAAACATCAGAGCCGCCTATATTGTAGATTATTTACGCCAATAAATCATACAATAACACTTGCTATATTCAAGGGTGTTTATCTAAAAACGGGTTATTACCGACATAAATAGTGAGAGTAAGGGTGGTTTTGTGAGTTCACGCATACATTGAAATAGTAAATGAGAACTATTTGTATGAATTAATAGGTTGAATTGGTTTTATAAACCTAAAGATGAGCAGGTTTGTGAAATATTGCTCCAACCTTTACTGGTAGTGACCTCACGTTATTCTGATGCTGTGTTGGTGAAGATATAAATCAGTGCTATAGTCCGAGAAAAATAATACATATCTAATCGGTAAGTAGACACATGGCTGGCTCTTTCAATTCTATTTCAGGCTCTAAGCGAAGCCTTCATGTGCAAGTTGCACGTGAAATCGCCCGTGGTATTTTGTCGGGCAATTTGCCTCAAGGTTCTATTATCCCTGGTGAAATGGCTCTGTGTGAGCAATTTGGTATCAGTAGAACAGCATTAAGAGAAGCGGTTAAGCTTCTGACTTCAAAAGGTCTATTAGAATCTCGTCCTAAGATTGGTACTCGCGTTGTTAACCGCGCGTTCTGGAACTTCTTAGATCCACAATTGATCGAATGGATGGACGGTTTGGCCGATACAGACCAATTCTGTCATCAGTTTTTGGGTTTACGCCGCGCAATTGAGCCAGAAGCGTGTGCTTTAGCTGCTCAGTTCGCGAGTGCAGAACAACGTATTGAGCTGTCTAGTATTTTCCAACAAATGGTAGAAATCTCTAGCGAAGAAACGCTTGATCAAGAGCGTTGGCTAGATATTGATATGAAATTCCATAGCCTGATCTTCAATGCAACAGGTAACGACTTCTACCTTCCATTTGGTAACATCTTGACGACCATGTTTGTTAACTTTATTTCTCACTCTTCTGAAGAGGGAAGTACTTGTATTAACGAACACCGCCAGATTTATGAAGCAATCATGGCAGGTAATAGTGACAAAGCACGCCACGCGTCAGCAAGTCACCTGTTAGAAACAAATCACAGATTACCAGCCGTTAGTTAATTGTTTTCACTGTTATTTTAGCTTTGATCGTTTTGCATTATCGACGAGAGGTCATTCTCGCAAAACTAGGGTAGTCAAAGTTAAAATTACGGTTGTACAAAAGCTAACTTCAGCAGTGACCTCTAAAAAGCACGTTCCATACGTGCTTTTTTTGCATCCAAATTTGATGAAAACCTGACTGGTGTCCAATATTTAATCTATTATTTGCTGTTTCGTTAAAAGCACTAGTAACCAGTATTTTAAGTTATATAATAATACTAATTAAATTATTGTGAGTGTGATTATGCCCCAGTCTCTACTGCCAAATATTCTTCAATTCATAGGTCAAATCGACCCATTCGATAAGATCCCTAAACAAGCACTTCGCGAACTTGCCTCTAACGTGCAAATTACTTATCTCGGCAAGGGAGATGTGGTCGATTTGTGTGAGTCTGGGAAGGAAAAATCGCTCTATATCATTCGAACGGGCTCTATGGAGCAACGAAAATCGGATGGTGTGCTTCGTGCCCGTCTAGGCAGTGAAGATTTGTTTGGCTTTACGTTCTTAGATTCTGAAGTCAACGACGAAAAAGGCTATAGAGCTGTCGCAATCGAAAACACCTTACTTTATGTGATTCCACACTCGGCACTTCAAACGCTTTTCAAAGCCTTTCCAAGTTGCGCAGAACACTTTGCTTCACAGGCGCAGGTTCGCTTGAAGTCGGCACTGGATGTGGTCTGGTCGAATAAAGAGAAAGGCCTGTTCATTCGTAAAGTTGAGGAAGTGGCAAGCGGGCAGGTGGCAATTGTTAAGTCTGAGCAAACCATCCAGTCGGTTGCGGTTGAAATGCTTCATCAACGCTCACCGTGTGCCGTGATCTATGAAGGTGAAACCATTGTTGGTTTGATCACCGACCGAGACATGACTAAGCGAGTGATTGCCCACGGCGTGAGTACTGATAGCCTGATCTCAGAGGTAATGACGCACTCTCCACTTACTGTAAAACCGGATGATCTGGTGCTGCATGCGGCCTCTATCATGATGCAATTTAATATCCGTAACTTGCCCGTTGTGAAAGAGAATAAGGTCGTTGGTCTTCTTACTACGTCTCATTTGGTTCAAAACCACCGTGTTCAAGCGATATTCTTGATCGAGAAAATCAAATACGCGGGCAGCGTGAAAACCATGTCTTCGTTCACCTCAGAGCGACAAGCTATTTTTGAAGCGCTGGTGGAAGGTAAAGTGGCGCCTGAAACCGTCGGCAAGGTAATGACCATGATTATGGACGCCTACACCCGTCGATTGATTCAAATAGCGATTGATAAGTTAGGCCCACCACCGTGTGATTTCTCTTGGATCGTAGCCGGATCGCACGCACGTAATGAAGTGCACATGTTGTCGGACCAAGACAGCGCGATTGTTCTTGCTGACGATGCAACCGACAGTGACCGTATTTACTTCAAACACTTAGCGATGATGGTGACCAACGGCTTAGCAAGCTGTCACTACCCATTATGTCCAGGTAAATTCATGGCTGCGACGCCAAAATGGTGTCAGCCACTCAGTGTATGGAAGCACTACTACAAGAAGTGGGTGGCTAACCCAGAGTACGAACGCTTGCTTAATATCAGTGTGTTCCTAGAAATTCGTACTATCTACGGCAACAGTGAGTTCGAAGGTATTCTGCGCGATGAGCTGCATAGCAATATTCGCGGTAACCGTGAGTTTTTAAGCACGCTAGTGAAAGACGCGGTCAATACCAACCCGCCACTTGGCATCTTCAATAGCTTAGTGCTAGAGAAGTCAGGTGAGAATAAGAAAACGTTGAACGTGAAGAAGTACGCGATCAACTTGATTATCGACTTAGCGCGTATTTATGGCCTTGCTGTGGAGTGCGATTTGTCGGCGACTGACGAACGTTTCGCTGCTGCCAATGAAAAAGGCATGCTGAGCGACGATGCATTCAAGAACATTCTGGGTGCTTACCAGTTCATTCTCTCTTTCCGTTTTGGCCATCAACTTGAAGCGCTGAAGAACGGGGATGTGCCTGACAACAACATCAACCCAGATAGCTTTGGTAGCTTTGAGCGTAAACACTTGAAAGATGCCTTTAGGATCATTGCTGACCTTCAAGAAGCGGCGAAAATTCGTTTCGGAGCACGTTAATGAAGCTATGTTCAACTAATAAATGTTTAAAACGAATGCTAAACTATTTTCACCCGCTTGAACGAATTAAACGCAAGCGTAAGCAATATTTGGGTACGGTTAAGCTGCCAGAAGCGTTACATGATCTGGTAGAACAGCCTTGTCCTGAAATGACGGATTTGGCCAAAGACAGCGACTATATCGTGTTGGATCTCGAAACCACAGGCTTAGACAGCGAACAAGATCTTATCTTGTCTATGGGATGGGTCGATGTGGTGAAAGGACGAATCGATTTGGCTTCTGCCAAGCATATCTACCTGAACAATGATTCTCAGATTAACGCTGAAACTGCGGTGATTAACCACATCACACCACAGATGCTGGAAGAGGGCGCATCTATTCATGATGCGATGCTCGCTTTCTTCGAAGCAGCGAAAGGCAAGATTATCGTCGCGCACGCGTGTGTAGTCGAAGAGAAGTTCATTAGCCAATACCTTCTTCGCTGCTACGGTTTAAGAGCGATTCCTCTGCTTTGGCTTGATACCTTGTGTATTGAGAAAAGCATGGAGAAAGCGATCAGCAATCATGAAGAAGTCGATTTAACCTTGGCAGGGACTCGCGAAAGGTACGGGCTTCCTGAGTACAACAGCCACAATGCATTAGCCGATGCCGTTTCGACAGCGGAATTGTTTTTGGCTCAGCAGAAGCGAGTTGTGCCTAACGATAATGTGACCGTTGCCTTTCTCTATCGGATTAGTCACTAGGAAAAAGAGCTGCAAGTGCGCGGCTCTTATTTTACTGATTTTAAAGGAAAAAAGCCAGCGATTAAGCTGGCTTTTGTTTAGGTCTTAGAAAATTAGGACAGTAATTATCTTAGATTATTTATGTAGCTATCGATTAGAAGCTGTAAGTTAGACCAACACGGCTACGCAGTTCACGAGTCGCTTTAGTTGATGAAGTGCTCACATCACCAAACTCTACATATGGTGCCCATTGACCCATAATATGGCGAATGCTTGCGTTCAACTCGTAGTTGGTATCGTCGTTGTCGTAGATGTCATAGCCATCCGCTTTGTAGTAGTTACCTTCTAGACCAAAGCGCCAGTTTTCCATTGAGTAGTTAACGTTTGCCGTTAGACGGTGACGACGTTGATTAGAAACGTTTTTATCAACCGTGATTGGAACACCGTCACTATCAACAATAACATCACCATTGTCATCGAATTGATACTCTGAGCTGCTAGTGTTCTGTCTCATATCGTAACGGTAACGAGCACTTAGGCTTAGACCATCAACGCTATCCACTTTGTATGTTGCACGAACTTGAGGCTTGTATGTAACGCCAGATTCACGACCTTCAATTGGCATACCGTAAGTCATTGTCCAGTTATCGTTTAGTACATGACGGTAGTTTAGACCAAGCTCCCAACCATTGTTCTTCAAATCTTCCATGAATTTACCGTCTTCTCCCTTGAATTTCGCTTCGATATCTACAAGGAAGTTGCCAATGCTATCGCCAAGTTTTACACGAGTAGCGTGTTGATCTGTATGACTCTTGTATTCGTGTCTCATATCGAAAGACGCAGCAGATACAGAGCCAGCAGCGAGTACAGATGCCACAGCAATCACGATTTTAGTTTTATTCATGGTATTAATTCCATATTTATAGGTTGAGTATTGGCCATAATTACAAGCCAAATAGAGTAGTTCTTGTCTTAAATGCATTTTGTTTTTGAAATTATTTCTTGGTTATTTCAAATTTATTTTGCATTTAAATAATACAAATATGGTAGCGATCCGAGGCGTGATGATCTGTGAACTTGATCGTGTTGTTAGGACAAAACCACTATTTACAAAGGGTTACAAAATCGAGTTGTTTCGTTAAGTTGATGTTTTTTAGTGATTTGTTTGGATGTTGATAATGGTTTTGAAGAGTTTTGTTCATCAATAAATGTGCGCTACAGCAAAAAATTGAACCTTTAGATATCATTTTTATTTGTAATACATTATTATTTACTAACTTTCTGTAGCAATACATAACTTTGCTGTGTTGATTGCATGAACAGACGGTGTGAAGCCGAATAAGTAAGAGTGGTCTTGAAGCTAAATGGATTAAATCCACCGCTTTAAGAACATGAGACATTTACTTGAGGTGATTTAAAGCTCAATCAGAGAAGGTTTGAAATGTAGTAGGCAAGGTAGTGACATAGCCTGCTATATAAGTATGAACTTGATAGGAATGAACTGGGTTCGAATCGTTACCCGTTGTTCTCATCAGCGACAAAGAAGAAATCGTTGAAGTGCTTGCGAAAGCATTTTGATTATTGCTCCCAACTATTCTAATTATAACTTCTGCTTTCATCTAGAAAGGTAGGAGGTGGTAGTCGAAGATCTACCCTTGCGCTCATGTTGATACAGGCAACATGAGCGTTTTTTTATTTGAAATTTGAGTAGAGAGTCGTGTGCGGCTCAATAAGCGTGTAAACCGCGGCTTAAGAATAGGCTTTTAGGTTGATGACAACACGCTCAAGTGAGTCTGTTACAGCATCAAAGCCACGAACATTCACGCTTAATCACATGAATGTTCGTTTCCCTTCTCTTCTCTTCTCTTGTCTCTTAGTTGCAGACGTGTAGCTGCAAACTTTAACAGCAGGCGTTTAGTTATATCAAAGAGCTCCGTGAGAGCTGTTCTTGAGGCTTAGCTTTCTGTAGGCATCCACACCTGTTTAGAGGTGACTTTGTGATCTTTAAAGGTCAGTTCTTCAACTTTGTCACCGTTAGTATTCCAGCGAGTAAGTTTTCCGTTCGCGACTTCACCTTCATCAAACTTCGCTTGGCTGGCCTTATTGCCATTAGGGTAGTAGTCCGTTACCAATCCATCTTTTTGCCCGTCACTGAATTCGGCTGTTAGGCTTTGTTCGCCATTGGGATACCAGCGAGAGGCAACACCAGACAACTCATTGTCTTTATAGTTGAGCTCTGCTTTTTTCTGTCCGTTTGGATACCAGGTTTCAGCTTTGCCTTGCAGTTCACCTTTTACGTAATTCACTTTAGAAGCGACTTGGCCATTCGGATACCAGTTAGTTTCTAGCCCAAGTTCTAAGCCATCGGCAAACTGAGCTTGGGTCGCGACTTGGCCGTTATCGAACTTCTCTTCAAATTGACCAGTGAAAGGTTTTGAATGGTTTACTTGGTAAGCCACGCCTTTACGCATCTGTAAGTAGTCAACAGCATCTTCACGCGGTGTTGCTGCATAGCTCATAGAAGATACCGTACTAAGAGCAATTAAGATTGGAACGTATTTCTTCATAATGACACCTTTTTATTGGACGGGGAAAGTGTAACGGGTGTGTTAAAAGCATTTCACTTCCGTGTATCCCTGTCAGTATCTAATAGTGGTTTTCAAGTTTTCATTATTGGCTGCCTAATATAGGGAACTTTTAAAAGCAAATTATCGATCTTATTTGTAATACAAATATATTGGTTTAATTCATTTTTATAAATTATATCTAACGATATTTTTGCTGCTCTTCTTTAAGCTTTGATCGTCAAGAATAATAGTTTTTAACGATGAATCTTCGATTTTTAGAGACTTTGTTCATGTTTTTCGGGGTTTTGGTCGAAATTTAGTGCGGATAACTGCACTGACTTGAGGAATTGCGCTCCTAGGTGGTGCAACTTTGAACTCGATCACTTGTATGATTAATTGAGTGTCAGACTGTAAGATCACTGTCACGCATTTGGATTATTGTAGTACAAATATACTTGCCATTTATTTATAGTGACCTCAACAAAAAAACATAAATAAAAGGTCTAACGATGGAACTCAATACCCTGATAGTTGGCATCTACTTCCTATTCTTAATTGCGATAGGGTGGATGTTTCGAACGTTTACAAGTACGACAAGTGATTACTTCCGTGGGGGAGGTAATATGCTGTGGTGGATGGTAGGTGCAACCGCATTTATGACCCAGTTCAGTGCTTGGACATTTACTGGTGCAGCAGGTAAAGCCTTTACCGATGGCTTTGCCGTAGCGATTATCTTCATCGCGAACGCATTCGGTTACCTAATGAACTACCTTTACTTCGCTCCGAAGTTCCGTCAACTGCGTGTTGTGACGGTAATTGAAGCGATTCGTATGCGTTTTGGTAAGGTGAATGAGCAAGTATTTACTTGGTCTGGTATGCCAAACAGCGTTATCTCTGCAGGTATTTGGTTGAATGGTCTAGCAATCATCGCATCGGGTATCTTCGGCTTTGATATGACAACGACGATTGTCCTAACGGGTCTGGTTGTACTGGTGATGTCAGTGACGGGCGGCTCTTGGGCGGTAATCGCATCTGACTTTATGCAGATGGTTATCATCATGGCAGTAACGGTGACATGTGCAGTCGTTGCTATTTACCACGGTGGCGGTGTTACGCAGATCATTAGCGACTTCCCAACGGATTCGTTCATCACGGGTGACAACCTTAACTACATGAGCATCTTCAGCATCTGGGCTGTGTTCATCTTCTTAAAGCAGTTCAGCATTACCAACAACATGCTTAACTCTTACCGTTACCTTGCTGCAAAAGATTCAAACAACGCACGTAAAGCAGCACTGCTTGCTTGTGTACTAATGACGCTTGGTCCAATCATCTGGTTCATGCCTTCTTGGTTCATGGCTGGTCAAGGTGTTGATTTAGCAGCTGCTTACCCAGAAGCTGGCAGCAAAGCCGCTGACTTCGCTTACCTTTACTTCGTTCAAGAATACATGCCTGCAGGTATGGTTGGCCTTCTGATTGCCGCTATGTTCGCAGCAACAATGTCTTCAATGGACTCAGGTCTAAACCGTAACTCAGGTATCTTCGTTAAGAACTTCTACGAGCCGATTCTTCGTCCTAAAGCGACAGAGAAAGAGCTAATGGTTGTTTCTAAACTAACGTCTACCTTCTTCGGTATCGCGATCATCTTGGTTGCTCTGTTCATCAACTCTCTTAAAGGTCTGAGCCTTTTCGACACCATGATGTACGTGGGCGCATTGATCGGCTTCCCAATGACAATTCCAGCATTCTGTGGCTTCTTCATCCGTAAAACACCGGATTGGGCAGGTTGGGGCACGCTAGTTGTAGGTGGTGTGGTTTCTTACTTCGTTGGTTTCGTTATCACTGCGGACATGATTCAAAACTGGTTCGGTCTAAATGAACTAACTGGCCGTGAGTGGGCTGACCTGAAAGTGGCTATCGGCCTTATCGGTCACATCATATTTACTGCTGGCTTCTTTGTTCTTTCAACACTGTTCTACAAGCCTCTTGCTGAGCACCGTGAGAAAGACGTAGACAAGTTCTTCAACAACCTAGCGACGCCACTAGTTGCTGAAAGTAATGAACAGAAGAAACTGGATAACAAGCAACGTCGTATGTTGGGTTCACTTATCGCGGTAGCGGGTGTGGGCGTAATGACTATGTTCGTACTGCCAAACCCAATGTGGGGACGCATGGTATTCGTTCTGTGTGGCTTGATTGTGTTCTCTGTTGGTCTGTTACTTGTTAAAGCAGTCGATGACAAAGTCGAGCAACAAGACGAAGTGACTCCAGCCGAAGGCTAATTTAATACGCATCCTAAATAACATCACGGCCACCTGAACGGGTGGTCGTCATTTTTATAATCCAAACTTTAATGTGAGATGTACGATGAACAAAAAACTATTATCGGTAAGCATTATTAGCGCGTTCACACTCGCTTTTGCAACAGGCTGTACAACACAAGAAAAAACAGCACCCGTAGTCAGTGTCGCTGAACAAGCTACGCCTGCTGTTAGCGAAATTGACCGTAGTTACCTATTGAGCAGTGACCGCTTAACAGAGGTAGATGGCGACACTTTAGCCGTTGCTTCGGAAGAGCAAGTGGCTGCGCTTAAAGCACAATTTGAAAACCTAAAAGATGGCGACGAAGTGGTTATCCCTGCCGGTAAATACGCGAACTTAGGTCAAGTGACGATCACGGCGAATGACATCACTATCAAGGCAGAGCAAGCAGGTTCTGCGTGGATCACGGGGTTGATTCAGTTTGAACTGAAAGGCGATGACATCACGCTTGATGGCTTGGTATTTACTGAAGGCGGCCCTAAAGAACGCTTTGGTGCAGTTCGTATGATGGGTAATGGCAATACGCTTCAAAACTCAACATTCTACTACTTCAACCACGATTACACGTACGAGCCAGACGAGCGTCGTTCTGAGTATCCAAAGTACCTTTGGGTATCTCTATGGGGTAAAGACGGCAAAGTCATCAACAACCGTTTCGAAGGTAAGCAAAAACGCGGCACTTTGATTGGTGTACAAAAAGATGACACAGCTGACAACCACCTGATCGCAAATAACATCTTCATGGATCAAAAGCCTAACCAGTTCAACGAATTCGACATCAAAGAAGCGATTCGTTACAACGGCAACAGCTGGGAAGCGATCCGTATTGGTGATTCTAAATCTTCACAGTGGGATTCAAGTTCTAAGTTCGTGAACAACCTAATGATCGATATGGATGGTGAGCGTGAGCTTATCTCGATTAAGTCGGGCGACAACACGATCTCAGGCAACACGATCTTCCAAAGTGCAGCTCTTATTTCACTGCGCCACGGTAAAGGCAACACAGTTGAGAACAACATGATTCTTGGCAATGGAAAGCGCCTAACGGGCGGCATTCGTATCTACGATGAAGATCATGTAATTCGCAATAACTACATTGCCAACACTCGTGGTCGTGATGGTGTGATTGAAGGCAACGCTGACCTACGTGGCGGCATTGTTATTAACACGGGCATCATCGACGTAGCGAATGGTGAGCAGCTAGATCAATCGGTGAAAGGCAAAGAGCTTAATAAGCAGTGGACACCGAAAAACATCACGATCGAGAATAACTCTCTAGTTGATACTGAGTGGGGCATTGTTTACGGCAACCAAAGTCACCGTGTAAGCCTGTTCAACAACGCAGAAGTGGAAGGCATTTATGCGGGTGTTGATGTGGCGTTTAAACACAATGTGGTTGATAACTCGCAGTCACCTGAATTTGTAAGTGTCCGTGCAACGCAAGACTTCCCATTAGTTGGCGCAACCTACACAGACGAAACTTACGTAGGTCAAGTAACGGATTCTGAACTGATCGAAGGCTACTCGGTTGAGCTACCAAAAGTCGTTGTAGAAAATGGCATTAACGCTTACCAAGGTGAAGGCGCAGACGTGTCTAAACTTGCGGTCGTGACGGCTGAAACAGCGGGTCCGGACTACGTGCTTGAGAATACGACTAAGTAAGTTATTGGTTATGGGTTATTGCTTAATGGCTAATGGCTAATGCTTAATGGTTTGAGTTATCAAATCAATTCACGATAACTGTCTTGACCATTAACACCTAAAAAGCCTCAACAGATAATGTCTGTTGAGGCTTTATCGATCTTAGGTCGTGATCATCTCAATCTTACGTCGAGACTATTTTAATCTTACGTCGAGACTATTTTAATCTTACGTCGCGACTATTGTGATTTATACTTATGCAGCAGATCCCAAGGGATATGACATAAGTGGTGATCTTCAGGGAAGTGACTTAAGTGATGCTGGTGGATGTCGTCGCTGGCAACATAATTGGTCAACGGCAACACCTCAACAGCGATACGGTCGGCATCATCTCTTGAAGAAATATAGTGCTTAGCTTCGGTTAAGTGTTCTGCATTAGTGCTGTATACACCTGTGCGGTATTTCTCTCCGACATCGACACCTTGTTTATTCAAGCTGTAAGGGTCGATAATCTCAAACAAGTGTTCCATCAAAATCGTGACTGACGTGATGTTTGGATCAAATTCAATTTGTACGCACTCCGCGTAGCCATTGTAATCGCTTTGTGTGCCGTCGCTTTGTGTCGTTTTGTTCTCTGTTGGCTGGGCGCTTCCATTAGCACGGCCTGCTTCTGTGCTGATAACACCAGGAACGTACTTAATAAATTCTTGTACACCCCACAAGCAGCCGCCAGCTAAATAAATTTGTTCCATACTTCTCTTTGAGCTCTCTGTGTTTGTTGATGTTCGTTAGGTACCCGAATCAATACGATGATACCCGTACGTATAAAAAAGCGTCTATAAAAATGAGCGCGCAAATAAAAACAAGCGTTTAGGCATTGTAAACCTGTGCGACTGAACAAACATAAGTTTAATATGATTTGTGATTATATAAGTCAGTATTGCTTTGTCATCAACTCGAATCTCAACATCAAGTGAGCGTTACTCTAAACATGTTTGATCAAATAAAAGACTTCATCAATCCGAGCAAGAACCCAGATCTTACTCAGGCTCATGAATATCAGCGCAAGCATCTTCCTACATTGTGGCTGTTGGGCAAAACGGGGGCGGGCAAGTCATCGTTTATTCAAGCGGTCACGGGCGACTCTTCTGTAGAAGTGGGCAATGGTTTTGCGCCTTGTACCATGACGGCGATGTCGTATGAGTTTCCGCAAGACAAACCCGTGATGAGGTTTCTTGATACCAGAGGACTCAGCGAAGCGAATTACGATGCGAAAGAGGATTTGGAAGAGATTGGTCAGGCAGGTAATGCGTTAGTCGTTGTAATGAAAGCCGACGAACCTGAACAATCCGCTGTGCTTACGGCTCTAAAACAGATTAAGAAACAGAAGAAGATTAAACACTTGTTGCTGCTTCATACGGCGGTGTTGTCTTCCAGTGAACCAGATCGAGCAAGGCAAATTCAGTTCAACAGCAACCAAGTAGAGAAGGCTTGGGGTAAAGAGTTTGAATCGGTAGCGGTCGATTTCGAAACGGATGACAACGCTATGTCTAACAGCGAAGCGGTTTACAACTATGACATCTTGTTAGAAAAGCTGAGCAGTATTCTTCCGGTGATAGGAATGATGGTGCAAGACAAAGAACATTCCACGCAAGAAGAAGCCAACTTTGATCAAGTAGAAAACGAAGTGCTTTGGTATGCAGGAAGTGCCGCAGCGAGTGACCTGATTCCGGGTGTTGGTTTGGTGTCGGTACCTGCGATTCAAGCCAAAATGCTTCACAGCTTGGCCAATCAATATGGGGTCGAATGGAATAAGAGAGTCTTTAGTGAGTTGATAGGCACTCTGGGAAGCAGCTTTGCTTTGCAATACGGAATGAAGCTGGGCACTCGACAGTTGATAAAGCTGATTCCAGTTTATGGTCAAACGGTAGGTGCGGTGGCTGCAGCGGCAATGAGTTTCGGCACCTCTTATGGTTTAGGTCGCGCGGCTTGTTTTTACTTCTATCATAAGAACAAAGGTGAAGAAGTGTCTGAACAAGAGATGCAGAAGATCTACAAAGAATCTCTGAAAAAAGGAAAGGCGGCGTCGGGTTATGAAGAAAATTAGAAACCTATTTCGATTACTGGCGGTGCTATCGAGCGGACGCTGGGGCATTGCCCTGATTTCGGCGATCTTCCCAAGCATTATCATGATGGGTTTTGGTGTCTTCTTGGCGATCAAATACGGTTATCTACTCGAAATGTCGATTGCCATTGCCGTGAGTACCTTGGTGTTCACCATTCCTTTATTCATTTCTAGCCGTTCTTCAAGCCGCTCTTCAAATAAAGAGTCTTTCTCGAATAAAGAGAGTGGCGGCCTTGGCGAGGATACTGCTGAAGCTGAATCACAGCATAAAAAAGCTGATATCAACGATGCATTGGTTAAGGCTTCGGCTGATTGGTCTCAAAAAGAACTGTCGATCTGGAATGATTCAAAACACCATGTACGCCAACAATTAATGGTCGACATAGAGTGGGGTAACCTAGACCAAACCGGTTTAGAGGTACTTGAATTTGTTGCGAAAAAGTTTGATAAGAAATCACTCGATTTTTCGATTCCTGAAGGGCTAAAGCTGTTCGAAGAGGTCAGCCGACGCTACAAATTGGTAGTGCGAGAGCATATCCCCGGCATTGAGTATCTCAAGGTTTCTTACATCAAAGCGGGCTACGAAGCCTACGATAAATACGGTGAGCTAGGACAGAAGATCTTCAAAGCGGCTATTTGGGGTAACCACCTTAAAAACTTGTATTTGAATCCACTCAAGGTGATTTCTGATTTAGGACGAGAACAAGCGACAGCAACGATGACAAGGGGTGTGGTTGATGACATGCAATACGCCGCCAAACAAGCCTTGTTAGATGAAGTTGCGGCGGTGGCGATTGACCTCTACAGCGGACGTTTCAGCATTGAAGATGAGGCACTTAAAGTGTCTGATGTTTCTGAACTCGACGAACAACGCTTTGCTCCAGAGCTAGAGCCTGTGCGAATCGTGCTGGTGGGACAAACCAGTTCGGGTAAATCTTCACTTATCAATGCACTCAAGCAAGAGTTGGTTGCAGAAGTGGATGTGCTGCCATCAACCGACACTTCAACGGTGTATAACGCGTTTGTCGACGACAATGATGTTCGCGTTGTTGATCTTCAGGGGCTTGATGGCAATCCTAAAACCGAAGCCTTAATGCTGAAAGAGATGACCCAAGCGGATGTGGTGCTATGGGTGCTTAAAGCCAATCAGTCTGCACGTGATTTGGATAAGCAATTGAAAGATAGATTTGATGCTTTCTATGACGATCCTAAGAACATCTCACGCAAGAAACCGATTGTGGTGTCGGTTGTGAATCAGGTAGACAGATTAAAGCCTGTAGACGATTGGCAGCCACCGTATGACTTAGAGAATCCAACATCGACCAAAGCGAAGATCATTGCTCAAGCGCTCGAATACAATCATATATTGCTGCAAACCGATATCGTGTTACCGCTGGCGATTGCGCCAGAAAAGGTACAGTTTGGTTTAGATACTTTAAGGCAGACGTTGATAGAGCGTATCGCTGACGCAAATAACGTTCAGAGAAACCGCCAACGTTTAGAAGCCATGAAAAGAGGCTCGTCGGTTAAAGGCCAACTGAATAAAGCAGTCAAAGTGGGTAAGAAGGTGGCACCCAGCGTATTGAAAGCGGCGACACCAAAACTGGCTGAAATGGCCATCAAGCAAGCCGTGAAGAAGAAGTAAGTCATTCACTGCGAATACGGTTCTGGTGAGGTTTGAGCCTCATCAGAATTTATCTTTTCTAGATCGGCGAGTTTTGGATCTTGGCTTTATTAGATGATGGCTTTTTTAGATGATGGCTTTTTTAGAAAACAGCTATCTTCGCCCCTTATTAGAGAGGTGTTGATTTCAAAAGAGATTTGATATTATTAAGGTTCTCGCTGAACTAGTTTAATAGTATGTAAACGGCTGTGATTCACAGTTTATATAACATGCTATCGTATTTAATTACCATTCTAAATATTGATCACATTTATACTTTTCTAAGCTGTATTTATAAAACAATTACACTATATTTAAATTTCGGATCATCTTGATTTCAACGTAGGGATATATTGTGAACATGTATCTGAAATGGCAATCAACAACATGGCTAACCTTGTTAGCTTGGTATACCTTAGATCACCAGCTCTCGTTCCGCCTTTCTTCAGAGTAGTACCCTCTAGGCGTCACGCGCCAGCAAAGCAGCGTGCTTTGTTTACCTATTAGCAGCTTTGATAACCTTTGAACGCATGAATGTCGCACTTATTATTTCGTGCAGAATATTCGTTGTTTTGTCGTTCTCGCTAATTATCTCAGCCTCTGTTTAGGTTCGATTAATAACTAATTATTTAACTTGTTTATTTTCATTGTTAATTTCCGTCTATCTTTATGCGGAGCTATTAAATTAATGGTGAGGATTCGTGACATCTAAAGAAAATAGATTTCGACCTGATCGGAATGTATTGAAAGGTACTATTATGGAAAATTTCAAACATCTACCAGAACCGTTTCGTATTCGTGTTGTAGAACCAGTAAAAAGAACAACCTCTGCATATCGTGAGCAAGCCATTGTTGAAGCGGGCATGAACCCATTCTTACTGGATAGTGATGATGTGTTTATCGACTTACTGACAGACAGTGGTACAGGTTCTATTACTCAGCGTATGCAAGCCGCGATGTTAATGGGTGATGAAGCTTACAGTGGTAGCCGCAGTTACTACGCATTGTCGAATGCGGTGAAAGATATCTTTGGCTATGAGTTGACGATTCCAACACACCAAGGGCGCGGCGCAGAGCAGATCTACATTCCTGTTCTTATCAAGAAGCGTGAAATGGAAAAGGGACTCGATCGCAGCAAAATGGTCGCCTTGTCGAACTACTTCTTCGATACAACACAAGGTCACACCCAAGTGAATTGCTGTGTGGCGAAGAACGTTTATACCAAAGAAGCGTTCGATACCTCAGTGAATGCGGACTTCAAAGGCAACTTCGATGTGGTGAAGCTGGAAGAAGCGATCTTAGAAGCGGGCGCGGCCAATGTTCCTTACATTGTGAGTACCATTACTTGTAACTCTGCTGGTGGACAGCCAGTGTCCATCGCCAATCTAAAAGCCGTTTATGAAATCGCTCAGAAGTACGATATTCCTGTGATCATGGACTCGGCACGCTACGCTGAAAATGCTTACTTCATTCAACAACGTGAATCGGGTTATCAAGATTGGACAATAGAACAGATCACGCGTGAATCCTACAAATACGCGGATGGCTTAGCCATGTCTGCCAAGAAAGATGCCATGGTACAAATGGGCGGCTTGTTGTGCTTTAAAGACGACTCTTTCATGGATGTGTACACAGAGTGTCGAACCTTGTGTGTCGTGCAAGAAGGCTTCCCAACCTATGGTGGTTTAGAAGGTGGCGCGATGGAGCGTTTGGCGGTTGGTCTGTATGACGGTATGCGCCAAGACTGGTTGGAGTACCGTATTGGTCAGGTTCAATACCTTGTTGATGGCTTAGAAGCGATGGGCATCGTGTGCCAGCAAGCAGGCGGTCATGCTGCGTTTGTGGATGCGGGTAAACTGCTTCCTCATATTCCAGCAGGTCAGTTCCCAGCACATGCTTTGGCGTGCGAACTCTATAAAGTCGCGGGTATCAGAGCGGTTGAGATTGGGTCTTTGCTGCAAGGACGCGACCCAGCAACAGGTGAACAACACCCATGTCCTGCTGAGTTGTTGCGCCTTACCATTCCTCGCGCGACCTACACACAAACACACATGGACTTCATTATCGAAGCATTCGAAAAAGTGAAAGAGAATGCAGGACAAGTGAAAGGGCTCGATTTTACCTACGAGCCGCCGGTGTTAAGACACTTCACTGCGCGCTTGAAAGAGGTAGAGACCAGCGAGAAACAAACAGAAAAAAAGAACGAACAAACGCTCGAAGAAGCATTTTAAAATAAAAACATAAGCGAATAGTCACTAGAACCCTAATCAAAGGCTCCCTCGGGAGCCTTTTCTTTTTTTGGATGGTAGGGGAGTTAGGCAGTTAAGCCTTTAAGTAGTTAACCCGTTAAAAGCTGAACTACGCTTGTTTGTTTTTCAGGGTAGACTTCAACATTTGGAATAACCACTGATTCAAAGGTGCGTCTTTTTGCGAGCGGCGGCAGCTCATCACATAGCTCACATCTATGGTTCATGTTCGATTGTTAAAGTTACTCCAACAAAAACACAGATACCAAACGAACAAAGAATTAGAAATACAACGAGGTGATGTATGAACAAGTTAATCGCACTTGGATTGATGGCTTTATCTATGAACACGGCTTTCGCGGCTGACGGTACTTATGCGAGTACTCTCGATATGACGAGAAGCGAAGGTAATCAAGTAAAGGCTGAGCGTGTTGAATCTGAGCCAGTGCTTGAAGGAAGAAATGACGCCGCTAATGGCGGAATAAAATTCCACAAGAGCGTCGATCAAGACCAAACGATCCAGCTTACAGGTCGTCGTGATTAACGTTAAAACGTGCTTACCATTGTCATGAGAAATGCTGCGCCCTTGGGTGCAGCATTTTTGTGTTGGGATTTGGGTTATTTTATAAAATCCAGCGTTCTAGCCTTGGCATGTTGTGTAACGTGTGGCATTTTGTTCTCCTCTAACTTAAGAACGCGACTCGGTGTTGGTTAAGCATGACAAACGAGCAAGCGAACGATTCGAAAAGGGATAGGAATGACTCGAAAAGAAACGGGAATGATTCGTCACATTTTACTGATTAAGTTTAAAGAAAACGCTGAGGCTTCAGAGGTTCAAAAACTAAAGATGTTGTTCGAAGCGATGCCAAACAAAGTTGAAGGGGTCACTTCAGTCGAGTGGGGGCTAAATGACAGCCCTGAAAACAAGAATCAAGGTTATACCCACTCAGTGTTAATGACATTCGCCGATGAACAAGGCCGTCAGAATTACCTTCCGCACCCAGAGCATGATGCGCTGAAAGATGTGTTTCGTCCGTTGCTAGACGACATTATCGTGTTTGATTACTCCCTGTAATTAGGTTCTGAGTAGGCCTCTTGTGTTTTACTTAGCTTCAATAATGAAGGGTTAGGGCCTAGCAATTAAGCCCTAACTCAATAAGAAACGTCTTACTCTGTTGGCGAAATAGTGACTGGTGCAAACGATGCGACAGCATTCCCGCCTGCGCCCCAGCGGTAGCGAGGCCAGAAGATAACTGTCTGATTGGGGTAGTACGTCTGTTTGTCGTAGTCCAGATAAGGCATCTCAACGAGGTCTATCTGTGGTTCTAAACGACCTTTATGTCATCTACTGTTTACGCTCATTTTTATTCCGTTAACCTGCCAATAGGCAGTAAAGTTAACGCAAAGCGTGAATAAGAATGGCATTACTTTTAAATAATGCCGTTGTGCCACGGTTAAGCTCTAGTCAATTTGATAGCCACTTCTGATTCCAGTTCACTTAATGGTCGAGGTTTACTGAAGTAATAACCTTGCAGCAGATCTATCCCCAGTCCGTTTAGGCGTTGGTTATGATCAGCAGTTTCCACCCCTTCAGCTACAACACGATAGCCCAAGCTTTTACCCATCATGATCATAGTGTTGACGAAGTCTAAGTTGGTCTGCCCTTGAGTTATGTCAGAGATAAATGAACGGTCGATCTTTACTTCACTTAGTGGAAGTTGCTTTAGTAGAGATAGAGAAGAGAATCCCGTGCCAAAATCGTCAAGAGAGATAGAAATTCCTACATCGTGTAGTTCTTTAAGTGAGTTTATGCATAACTCGTAATCGACAATTGCTGCTGACTCGGTTATCTCAATACAGAATAACGTCAAAGGAAGCTGGTATTGGCGAATAGTTCGAATGATTTCTTGAGCGAAGTGAGGCTGTATCAGCTGTTTTGCACTGATATTAATGGAAATATGGCTCATGGTTTGTAGCCATTCAGATCCTTCAACATCCTTACAAACTCGATGAATGATACATTCACCAAGCTTGCTGATTAGGCCAGCTGATTCAGCAACCTCGATAAACTGGTCAGGAGGGACATCCCCCAATGTTGGAGATTCCCATCTTGCTAGTGCTTCAACAGCAGTAATCTTTTCATCTTGCCCACAATATTGAGGTTGGTAGTGCACCTTTATTTCTTGTTGAGCGATGGCACGACTGAGTTGGTGCTCTATTTCGATTATGTTTTCCGTCTCTTTTGCCATTGACCTTTGAAAGTTGAGATAGCTTTGTCCTCCCAGCTTTTTAGCTTGATACATGGCAATGTCGGCCTGCTTAATTAATTCTTCGGCACTTACTCCATCATAAGGATACATAGCGATGCCTAGGCTTCCTTGGCTGATAATCTCAATATCATCAACGATCAATGGGTTTTGAACGGCATTTAAAATCTGCGTGGCGAGTGCGTTGATGTCTGCTTCGGAACTGACATTACACAAAAACAAGAATTCGTCACCTCCCAAACGTGCGACAAGGTGTTCACTTGATAGCACGTTCTGAATATGTTTGGTCACGTGGCAAAGAAGTGCATCACCGACGTGATGACCAAAAGAGTCGTTGATAATCTTAAAACGGTTAAGATCCATCAACATGACCGCGCGTTTTTGGTTAGGTCGATTCACAATGTGTTGCGCGATGCTTTCCATTATTTTCCGGCGATTAGCGATGCCAGTAAGCGCATCATAATACGCCATGTGTTGAATCTTTTCCGCATCTTCTCGCTCTTGAGTTACATCCGTCATTGAGCCAATGAAGCGCACAGCCTGCCCTTCTGCATTATGAACCGCTGAGCCATTGGCATGAACCCAGATATATCCGCGATGTTGCGTCTTCATCCTGAATTCACATTTGAACGGTACTTCTTCGTTTAAGTGGTTATGAATGGCGGACTCGAGAAGTTCTAAGTCTTCTGAGTGTATATATTGGAACAGATGGTCACATCCTAACTTACGATCAGAAAAGGTATCTTGACAGCCAATCATTTTGGTTAACCGACTGTTCCAGACAAGAGTATTGGTTAGTAAGTCCCAATCCCAGATACCATCGTTTGAGCTGTTAGATACTACTTTGAGCTGTTGCAACAACTGTTGGGAGTTCTTCTGACGATTGTTACTTGTATTGATAAGCTCGTCGCGCTCGATGAACAGTGCGAGCATATCTAAATAATTGTTGAATACCGATTGTGTACCGATATCTTGGTGATCTTGCAATGAATCAACAACAGCGACGAGCTTCCAGTGATCTTCTTGCCCTGAGTTGATAGGAAGAATGGAAGCAACGAAATGATCATAGCGTTCGAAAAATGGGAAATTGCGAATATCGTCTTGAATATCTGTTTGTTGCGGTAGGGTAGTTGGCTGAGTCATGCCTTTTTCTACCCATTTCCTAATAGTGTATTGCTCCGAATTACACTCAGCGAGACAGGCCCAGTCAAGATTGTTTCCGTAAAGGCTTTGAGCATCTCTAATTGAGTCAAAACCTCCTTGTGCTTGTGAATAGAAATTTTCGAATATCTCAGCGGGAGAACGCCCTTGCACATTTAAGAGGATTTGGCGAGTTGAGTTGATATCTTCTTTATGTTCGAGATCTGGGTTTGTGTTACCGCAAGACTGATGAACGATGAGCTTTTGCGGGACACTATTATTGGCATTATTAAAAGGCTTCCCAGAAATACGTTCCAACACGCGGTGAAATACTTGCGTCGCTAGAAGCTCAAGCTGTTGGTCTACTGTTGTTAACTTGGGATTGAATTGTTGACCGACGAAAATATTATCAATGCCTACGATGGCGACATCGTCAGGTACCGAGATATTGCTGTGAGACAGTTGCTCCATCATACCTACAGCATTGTGGTCAGTTGCGCAGATAACCGCAGTGCATTTGGATTTACGCTGTATAAATTCTATTGCGGCTTCTCGTCCCCCAGATAGAGAACAATTCGACACGCGGAAGAAATGGCGTTGGTTGAATGAGCCTTTATGATCAATCACCGTGCGTTGATACGCTTTGAAGCGAGACCTGATATCATTAACAGTGAGATCGCCACAAAAGCCGATTTCTTCGTGTCCTTGACTTTGTAACCATTCATAGAGCTTAGTGACACCATCGCTTTGCACACTATAATACTGCTCAACGGGCAGCGGCGCATAGCTTGCTCCAATAGAAATGACTGGAATGTTTGCGTTTATAGCTTCTTCGATCAACTTTACTGTCGCTGCATGGAGAACGACCACAAGGGCATCGAGATGATTAAAATATATAGGAAGTTTAAAATCTCTTCGCTCACCCGAGCGGATGAAGATCAGATTGACTTTATGGTTTTTCGCAAGCCTTCTAAGGGTTGCATTTAGCTCGCCCATGTAGAAGCCACTGAGCATAGGCAGCACAATGCCAACGGTAGGACGTTTTTTAGATGTAACAATAGTCATGTTATTAGCCGGTCGAAAGTTGTGTTGAGTAGAACTGTTTTCGGGGGAGAATAGGTATCTTTTTATTATTTCTTCCATGCTCTACTAAGCGAGCTTGAAAATAAACTTACGGCAAAAGGAAATGCAAAACCACGCACAATCCGAGTAATTCTAACTCATATATTTGAGAGGTTACTCAGAAGCGGTCCTCAATTTATGGACATGACTTAAGCGACTGATCTGTTCTGACAGTACCTAGAATAACCGGAACGGATTATGAATAGAAACGCAGAAACCACTCTCCTGAATTTAATTGCAACAATAAATGGCATACAAACGTAGAGGTAGCGCACAGAATCGAAAAAGGGGATATCGTGATCACATAATCATTGATCTAGCCGAGAGTGAGATAGTGGCGAGAGTTCGATAATTCGTTGTCGGATCTAAATTAGAACTGTAAATCTAATTTCTAAGTAGTTGTTATCTCAGGAAGAGTTTTTGTGCTATGCGCCCCTATATTAAATACATTATCCCTATTTTAATTCCTTTCATTATCCTCGTCATGCCGCTATCAGTGTTTCCATTTGAAGGCCTTACGATTATTCAACAACGCGTTATTGCGATCTTTTTGTTAGCGGCATTGTGCTGGGTGTTCGAGCCCATCCCGATCTACGCGACGTCTGTTGTTATTATCGTTCTGCAATTATTGATGTTGTCGGATAAAGGGCTGATCTTTTTAAGGTTTGAGCATGGGGAGGAACATTTTGGTGAGCTGTTAAAATACAGCGATATCATGGCGACATTCGCTAGCCCAATCATCATGCTGTTTTTGGGTGGTTTCTTCTTAGCAATGGCCGCCACTAAATATCGATTAGACGTAAACTTAGCTCGCGTGTTGTTGAAGCCATTTGGACAAGACCCAAAGTTTGTGATGCTCGGCTTAATGTTGATCACTGGTATCTTTTCGATGTTTATGTCTAACACGGCAACAACGGCAATGATGCTCTCTATTTTAACGCCGGTACTGGCTGTGTTTGGTCCGAAAGACCCCGGTCGTGTAGCGTTTGCGCTTTGTATCCCGGTTGCCGCTAACATCGGTGGCATTGGTACTCCGATCGGTACCCCTCCGAACGCTATCGCACTTAAATATTTAGTTGGCGATAACCTCATTACGTTCGGTGAATGGATGGCATTTGGTGTGCCGTTTGTTGTGATTATGATGGCGTTAGCGTGGTTTTTAATAGGCTTTATGTACAAAGCTGACCAAAAGAAAATCGAGCTAAGCATCAAAGGTAAATTCCTTAAAACGCCTAAAGCCATTGCGGTGTACGTCACTTTTGCGCTGACCATCATTCTTTGGTTAATGGGTTCAAGCCATGGCATGAACTCTTACACCGTCGCTCTGATTCCTGTCGCTGTGTTCTCACTCACAGGGATCATCAATAAAGAAGACCTGAAGAAAATTTCTTGGGACGTATTGTGGCTTGTATCAGGTGGTATTGCGCTTGGTTTAGCGCTCGATAAAACTGGCTTAGCAAAGCTCGTGGTACACAGTATTCCGTTTGATAGCTACTCACCCTATGTGGTGTTGTTCGGAGCGGCGTTCTTGTGTTTGGTAATGGCAAACTTTATGTCTCATACCGCAACGGCTAACTTGTTAATGCCAATTATGGCGGCATTAGGTTCGTCTATGGCTTCACTCACGCCACTAGGCGGTGAGCTAACGTTAATTTTGGTTGTGACTTTTGCCGCTTCATTAGGTATGTCGCTGCCAATCAGTACGCCACCGAATGCGTTGGCTCATGCCACTGGTCATGTGCAAAGTAATCAAATGGCCAGAATCGGTATTATTTTGGGTGTGGTTGGTGTGCTACTGAGTTTTGTTATGGTGTGGGTGCTACATTCAATTGGTCACATAGGATAACGATACGTGTATCAACAAAAGCTAGAAGCACTGATAGAGCGCTATTTTAACCAAACAGAACGTCGGGTGACGTGCTGTGCCGGTAACACCATTATTGAACAATCAGCGTTAAACACTCGTTTATATTATGTGTTTAGTGGAGAACTGGAAGGGTTTTATACCGATGCGAATACACCGCAAGTGCGAGTATTTAGCGCGGGTAGTGGGGCTTTTATAGGCGTTCATAGCTTCTTTTCAGGTAATTGGACAGCATCTTCAACGGTTGTTGCTAAAACCGATGTTGAGTTAGCGTGGATCGATAAAGACACGCCTGCAGAAGATGAACGTAAATTTGGTCCTCTTACCGCACAGTTCACACCTGTAATTGTCAATGAGTTGTCGCGTCGTCAACGCCGCGCAACACAAGAAGCGATAGCGAAACAAAAAGCGCTAGAGAAGTTACATACTGCTGAGCAAATGACGACCTTGGGTCAATTGGCTGCAGGGATTGCTCATGAGCTTAACAACGCTATTGGTGTCGTAAATAGTAAATCTGGTCGACTTGAAACGGTCATCATGGATCTGCTTGAAGAAGTGCATCCAGAAGCCAGTCAATTTTTCGATTTTGGGTTAATGCATGGTCAGAAAACGTCGTCGTCAGAAGCACGAACACGTGGGCGACAATTTGAAAGAAAATATGGTTTAGACAAAAACATTGCTCGCTCTCTTGCAAAGGCGATTCCAATTGATGCTTTATCTGCAACAGACGTTATTTCAAAGCATTGGCTGAAAAAACCAGAAGAAGCGATTCGTTTTTGGCAGATGGGCTGTGATTTACATGATTTGCGTTTGGCATCTAGACACACCGTCGGCATCGTAAAATCGGTTAAACAACTTGGCAGAGTTGATATCGACACCGAAGAAGCGGTTGATATTAACGACTCCATTAACCATGCCTTATCGTTGCTACAAAGTGAGTTACGTAGAGTGTCTGTGCGATTGAGCCCTGCGGATTTACCGTCTTTTAAAGGCTCGAAAACAGAGCTCGTTCAGATTTGGGTCAACATTGTAAAGAATGCTTGTGATGCAATGTCGAATTCAGACGATGCCGCAATAGAGATTCAAACCAGATTAAGTAAGAAAAGGATATTAGTTACGATCGCGAATAACGGCCCTGAGATAGACGAGGCGACTCGTAGAAAGGTATTTCAGCCCAACTTCACCACTAAAAAAGGTGGTTTATCGTTTGGATTGGGCTTGGGTTTATCAGTAGTTAAGCGGATTGTGGCGGGTTATGGCGGAAGTATCATTGTGAAAAGTGATGCTTCTAAAACTGTATTTAGAATCAAGTTACCAGTAGAGGGTGAACATGGAGAAGCTTAATTTAATCTGTGTCGATGACCAGAGAGAAGTACTGAGCGCAGTGGTACAAGATTTAGAGCCGCTGGCGAGTTGGCTGAATATTGAAGATTGTGAATCAGCACAAGAAGTGCTTGATCTCATTGATGAACTTGACGCAGAAGGCGAACACATTACCGTCATCGTGTCTGATCATGTGATGCCAGGGAAAACGGGTGTGGAGTTACTCACTGACGTGTTCCATGACAGCCGCTTTCCGAATACAAAGAAAATTCTTCTTACAGGGCAGGCCACTCATACCGATACCATCAATGCGATTAATGCAGCAGGCATCGACCGTTACTTTGAAAAGCCTTGGCAAGCAAGCACATTAGTTGAGTGCATTCGCACTCTTGTCACTGAGTACATATTTGATCAAGGGCTTGATTACACGGACTATCAGAATGAGCTCGACCAGCAGGTTGTGTTGAGACGCTTACGTTAGTCTCTTATGTTAGCGACTTACATTATTCACTAGTGTAAGTCGCTTGAAATTCTATGCACCGAAGGACGCTTTCTGAAGGGTTTTTCTTTGAAAGATGTAATCTTTCGCTGCTTATTTTACCTACCTCTTTTAGTCGTTCAGGTTTTGGTACTCAGTTATTAACACACTGGTTGCTGGCTTTAGTCTAAAACTCATACGCTACGCCAACGCCAACGCCAACGCCAACGGATGCATTGTGTTTTCTTCAGGAACGATTCCCTGAACATACAGCAGAGCTAAAATGTGTCGCAGAGTTCCCGTGTCGTTTGTTAGAAAAGTAAGTCGAAATTATTCAAAAGTGATTCCTAACGCGTGGGACGTGGAGTTCTAAGCCAAATCGGTACTTACAACGTAAAGGACTAGGCTTTTGACGGCTTACTGCGTAATAATGCATTCGCCCACAAGTGGGGGTTTATAGTCAGTAGGATTTTAAAATGAGTGAGATTGCTCGCTTTATATCTGGTGAAGCGCCGGACAAATTTGGTCGAAATATAGAACAGTTATTGGCTTACAATCATTTTTGGTTGGAGCATGACCATAAGTACATTCAAGTGTTCTTCCCAATAGATGAGGGGACTAAGTTTAATCAACATGCCCCGTTGGTTACTCAAGAAGATAAGGTGCTTTTTGCTAATTCAGAAGCGCTCCGCACAGCTCATCTACAAGTGCTTGACCTGATGCTTGAGTTTTGGGGTATGCAGCGAAACGGGAGTGAAATATCTTCATCGTTACCACTTAGCCCGGCTAATCACGTATGGTTAAAGAATCATGACCATAACCAGCTAAGGTTAACGCGAGCCATTCGCAGTTTATACTTGTTGGGTAATGAAGAGGTTGCGGCTCGGTTATGTGACTTTTTAGTATCAGCGGCGACCGAGACAGGGTTGGTGTCGGATAAAACCGTTCAGTATTGGCGCAATGCCTTGGAAGGTTAGGGTTTTTCTGTGCAGAGCTTCCGGCACTGCTCATAATTGATTCTCAATGCGCGGTATTTTGTACGATGCCGCTTTCTCTATATTCAACATTTGAATGCAATTTGTGGAATATATCAAAGTTAATTAAACTGATGGTAAGTTATTACTTTTCATTATGTTAGGGTTCTTTTCTTAAGGTCAGCGGATTAGGAAGAGGCTAATGAAAAAGGGATTTGTGATAGCGATATCAATCGGCTTTGTTGTCTTCTTCCTTGTTGGTCGTGAGCTTCAGTGGTTCGGGTCCAGTAATTCCGAGTCGTTTCCTAAACTTCCGGATAGTCCCCAATTTGTTCCTTCTATCGATTTCGACGGTGAGTGGCTAGGCCGCCGTATTAACACCACTGGCAATAATATGTGTGAACGCACAACCATCACCGGAACTATTCGTGAGGGTAAGGCTACTCTAAGGCTTACCTACAATGGAACACCGTTAGAGGGTTGGGTGACGGAAAACGGCGACTTACGTTTATATGCTAAACATCGCCAATGGGATTATCGTTTTTCCGCACGTGGCAGTGGCAGTAGATTTGACGGCCGATGGCACTTAACCAATGGGCCGTGCCAAGGAAGTTGGTTTCTAGAAAAGGTCGATGGCAAGTAGGGTTGTTACTACAAGACGCCGTTTAAAATTAACCAGCACAAGGTTCTTTTAGGAGAGATAAGTGATCAGATTAATCGCCGTGTTCATTGTGGCTTTCGGGCTAGGTGCATATGCGAGCTTACATGTTTTGACAGACTATGTTGTGAGCATTGAAGACAGTCATAAAGCTGCGGTGCGGCAAGGTTTTGAAACCTATAAATATGCAAATACAAAAGACCTTGCCCCATTAATTAAAACATCGAACTTGTTAGCTCGTTATAGTGCTTGTGAATTAGAGGGAGATGAAGGCGATGCGATTGCATTAGCCCTGTCTATTAACGCTATTTCCTTTGGGATGTTATCGAAGCAAGCGTCTGACCTCGATCAAGACACCTTTAGGACTGGTTTGATGATGTACGGAAAACTCAAAGACAACGAAAAAGCGTCTGGTCAGTTAACTGAAATACTTACTGCGTACTGTAAAGATAGTCTTCGCTATCTATACGACTGTGAAAAACTTTCTAATTTGTTAGGCGAAGAATGGGATACACAATGGAAGGAAGTGAAACCAGTATGTACCTAAAAATGATTCAACATATACGGCATTTTGCTATGCCGTATTCAGATGTGATTTGAAAACAAAGGACACAATATGGAAGTAAGGTTGGTCAAAGGTTCAGAGCCTAAGTTCGCTGAATCGATCACCAAAACGAATATGGCGAGTTACTATCAAGCTCGTGGAATCGCTTGGGGTCATAGCCAGTTTTTACGCAGCTGGGATGAGCTGGATAACTATGAAATTTATGTGGGGGATCGCCGTATTGGTGTTGTTCGCTTCAGTTACGCTAGTGGTACAACGTTTCTTAGGGACTTGCAGATATTAGCTGACTGTCAAGGTCAAGGTTTTGGCTCTAAGTGTCTCGATTTGGCTATTGAACATGCGAACAATCAAGCATCGGCTCAGTTAGTGTTGCGCGTGTTCAGTGAGAACCCCGCCATTAAGCTTTATCAATCAAAAGGTTTTACTCAGTTGTCTGAAGTGAAAGGGCTCGTTGAAATGGAGCTGCCTTTAGGGTCATCATTGAGAGAGTGTCATGGATAACCGTATCCAACTAAATTTTGTTAAATACTTATTTTCAGAGTTGCTGTTTATTGTTATTGCACTAGGTCTTGTCTATTGGATATCAGACGGTGATCGTTCATCGCTGCTAACCATAGGGCTGATAATTTGTGTTCCTCCATTAATAAAAATTCTAATGTTGTGGTGGAAGCTTCGCGATAGCTCGTTTGAAATCACGAACGGTCATGTACGTTTAAATGGCGTTGCTTGTGATGTGACTTTACAGCGTAGCTTTCTTCCGTTTGAAATTGGCTCATTCATCAAGCTTTCATACACGAAAGGTGCAATGCAGAAACACAATATTTACCTTTCTAAAGGCGCAATGAGCAAAGAAGAATGGAGCCGTATGTTAGCGTGTCGAACTAGGTCGCCATAAAGAAGCGACATCGCTGTTACTTGAGCTTTTAGTTTCCACGACGAATAGCGATGCGATTAAAGAGTACCAACGAGCGATCTCTTTATATGCTCAAGACCTAGATAAAACCTGGTAAGCAGCGCGTAAAGCTCATTAACTCACATAACAAAAAGCCTAAGCATCAATATGATACTTAGGCTTAAAGGCATAGTTTTTGTTCTTTAGGAAAGCGTTACGCTGAAAGCTCTTTACGAACGATCTCTGCGCCAGCACTTAGCGCATTAAGCTTCGCTGAGGCTATCTCGCGAGGTAGGGGAGCCATGCCGCAGTTGGTGCAAGGGTAGAGCTTGTCGGCATCAACGTACTTAAGTGTTTCACGTAGAGTGCTAGCCACTTCTTCCGGTGTTTCAATCGAATCGGTTGCAACATCAATCGCACCGACCATTACTTTCTTGCCTCGTACGAGCTCAAGCAGCTCAAGAGGTACATGAGAGTTGTGACACTCTAAAGAGATAATGTCGATATTCGATTGCTGCAGCTTAGGAAAGACTTCTTCGTATTGGCGCCACTCGGTGCCTAATGTCTTTTTCCAATCCGTATTCGCTTTAATGCCGTAGCCATAACAAATATGGACTGCTGTTTCGCACTTAAGCCCTTCAATGGCTCTTTCCAAACAAGCGATGCCCCAATTGTTCACTTCATCAAAAAACACGTTAAACGCAGGTTCATCGAACTGAATAATATCCACGCCTGCCGCTTCAAGTTCTTTGGCTTCTTCGTTGAGGATCTTTGCAAATTCCCACGCCAGTTTTTCACGGCTTTGGTAATGCGCATCGTAAAGTGTATCAATCATGGTCATAGGCCCCGGCAGAGCCCATTTGATCGGTTGGTCGGTTTGCTGACGTAAGAACTTCGCATCTTCAACAAACACAGATTTCTGACGAGAAACTGGGCCTACAACCGTCGGTACACTCGCATCGTAACGGTCGCGGATTTTAACGGTTTCACGCTTTTCAAAATCAACGCCATTCAGGTGTTCAATGAAGGTCGTTACAAAGTGTTGACGTGTTTGTTCGCCGTCACTCACAATATCAATGCCTGCTTGCTGTTGCTCGTGCAGAGAGACACGCAGCGCATCTTGTTTGCCGTCTGTGAGTTCATCGCCTTGAAGTTTCCATGGCGACCAAAGCGTCTCTGGTTGTGCAAGCCAAGACGGTTTCGGCAAGCTGCCCGCTGTTGAAGTCGGTAATAGTGTTTTCATAATAATATTGCCTATCCTTGGGTGGTTTGAGAGCGCAATAGACGATTAAAGTGCGTAATTTGCCGACCAGTTCTCTAGAACTGATTGGTATGGCTTAATGAACTTCTCTTCTGCGAATTTACCTTGTTCAACAGCTAGCTGGCTTCGTTCTTCACGGTCGTACACGATTTGAGTCAGCGAGTGATCCAAGTTTTTCAAGTTTGGTTGGTAACAGTTACCCGCAACCGCGTTCGCGTTGTAAATCTCAGGTCGGTAGATTTTCTGGAACGTACCCATGGTACTGATGGTGCTGATAAGCTCTAGGTTAGAGTAATCGTTCAGCAGATCACCAAAGAAATAGAAGGCCAAAGGTGCAACACTGTTAGGCGGCATGAAATAACGAACCTGTAAGCCCATCTTTTTGAAATATTGTTCAGTTAAAGAAGACTCATTCGGTTGGTATTCAAAACCTAATACTGGGTGTTGGTTTTCAGTGCGGTAATAGGTTTTATTATCTGACACGCTTAAGCAAATAACAGGTCGTTTATTAAAGTTCTTTTTGTAAGCGTCAGAGTTAACGAAATATTTAAAAAGCTTACCGTGTAAGTCACCAAAATCTTCTGGAATGCTGAATTTATCTTGGCCTTTATTATGATCCAATAGACGTACGCTAAAGTCATAATCTCGAACATAAGAAGAGAAGTTATTTCCGATAATGCCTTCAATACGCTCGTTAGTTTTACGGTCTACAATATTGGTTTTCAGCACTTCAATTGAAGGGAATGCTTCGCCGTTGCTTTCAATATCCATATCAACAGAAATGATTTCAAGCTCAACAGAGTAGCGGTCGCCCTTAGGGTTATCCCAGTGCGCTAACGCGTTGAAACTGTTATCGATCATTTGTAGTGCATTGCGTAAGTTCGCTTGACGGCTGTCACCGCGAGCCAGGTTAGCAAAGTTGGTAGTGATACGCGTGCTGTCTGCAGGCTGGTAGTTTTCGTCGAGGCTAATGCTCTTAATCGTAAAATTAAATTCTTTATTCATGCTGATTTGGTATCCCAATTTTTTTTCTGATTCTCTCGGTCTTTAGTATTAAAACGGCTTTTATTTTTTGCTTGTGACCGGATTAAGAATCGAAGGCTATGCTGTCTGAAATTAATGCTTAGTAGAATTAATGTCGTATAAAGTTAATCGTTTAAGGTTTTTATACGTTGATAGGTTGACCATTAACAATGGTATTACTTCACATTCAACATGAGGAATATTCATGATCTATTCTGTTTGAATATTTTAGTTGGTGTCAGTTATATTAATTAGCTTGATGGAAATATAACCGCATTAATAGTGTGTTATTTAAGACGATTAATTTAATTAAGAGATGGATGAAATGAGTGAATTGCTGTTGTTGATTTTCTACTGTGCGTTGCTGGGCAGTGGTGTTGGGTTTCTAGCCGGTTTGTTAGGTATTGGCGGAGGGCTGATCATTGTTCCTGTGTTAAGCAGCATTTTACTGTATTTAGAAGTTCTACCATCCGACCAAGTTGTTGTCGCGGCGATTGCTACCTCGTTGGCATCGATACTGTTCACTTCAACATCTTCTGCACTCGCTCACCACAAGAATGGCAAAGTGCCTTGGGATCTGGCGCCTTGGATCATGCTCGGTGTTGCTCTGGGTGCATTGGTTAGTGGTTTTATGGCGGCGTTGTTACCGGAAAAAGTCGTTCGTATTGTGTTTGCTGTGAGTGTGGTTCTTATTGCGATCAAGATGTTCTTAAGCAGCAAAAATGATGCGCCTAAGGAACGAAAACTGCCGAACAAAGGTGTGCTCACTGTGCTGACAACCATTACGGGTGGCTTATCTGCCATGATAGGTATTGGTGGCGGAGCATTGCTGGTTCCGCTATTAACGTTCTTCTCTGTCGATATGAAAAAGGCCATCGGTTGTGCCTCGGCTTGTGGCATTGTGATCGCGTTGTTTGGCTCGATAGGTTACATCAGTTCAGGCAGCAGCCACTTTGCTCTATCAGATGGCTTTGCTGGCTTTGTTTATCTGCCTGCGCTGTTGGGTATTGTGTGCACGTCTTGGTTTACGGCTCCGTTAGGCGCAAAAGCCACCAACCATTTACCGGTTCCAACGATTAAGAAAATCTTCTCAGTACTGCTGGTGGTTATCGCAGCAAGCATGGTTGCTCGTTAATCACAGAGCGCTCTCTGGCCTGTACTGATTCAGTTTCTTTATCAATTAGACATTTAGGTGCGAGAAAACGCATGTAAGTGTCTAATTGCGATCTGAGTCTATCAATCGCCGTATTAACGCCTTTTAATGCATCATGGCTCATAATAAGATTGTTCACGTTTTATAAATATTCAAATGTGGTCAAATACTTACTTAAAGGAGCAAGTGATGGCACGAGAAATCTCATTTAAGAACAACGGCACACATTGGAACGTTGTTCTATCAATGACGATAAGTTACGTGATCGTATCTTTAGCGATTAACTTCTTTTATCACACTGAACTCCAGTTTTTCCCTTTCGCTACTTCAATCATCATCATGGTTGCTTTCTACGCTCTCGCCTCAAGATTCACTAAAAGCAATCTATCTTTAGTGGGTGAAGACGTACATCTACATGGTATTAAAGCGGACTTAGTAATCAAAAACTCTGTCTTTGCGCGACAGTATATTCAAGTTAAATCTCTGACTCAAAAGGGCTATTACAAGGTGAATGTTCGCAAAGGCCAGGTAGAGAAATCTGATTGGGAAATGTTGTTGAGCAAGGCTTCTCTGCAAAACGTTTAACGTTAACGCTTAATGGAAAGTACTCATATCAGTATCTTCTATCAACATGATTATCTTGATAAAACATTGTTATTTAACCCAATTCACTGCTATAGCTAAATGTATCTTGTTTGATTCAACGGAATGCTATCAATGAGTGGTTTATGGATCCTTTAACGCAGGGCGTGTTAGGCGCTTCTTTGTCACAATCGGCCAGCAAAAAACAACATTTGGTTGTTGCTGGGGGATTAGGGTTGCTCTCCGGGTTAGCGCCAGATTTAGATGCACTGATTAAGTCTCAAAGTGACCCTTTGTTGGCTTTGGAGTTTCATCGACAATTTACCCATTCACTCTTCTTTATCCCCATTGGCAGTTTGATCTGTGCCTTGGTTCTGCATCACCTGATTGCAAAAAAACGTGGGCTTTCTTTCAAACAAAGTTGGCTGTTTTGTGCTCTGGGCTATGGTACTCATGCACTGTTAGACGCTTGTACCACCTATGGCACGCAGTTACTTTGGCCTTTCACCAACGCGCGTTTTTCTTGGAATACCATATCAATCATCGATCCTGTTTATACGCTTCCCATTCTAGTGTTGCTTGTGTTTGCGACGTTAAAACGAGCGCCTTGGCTAGCGCGTGTTGCGTTTACTTGGGCGCTAATTTATCCAACATTAGGGATGATTCAGCGAGACAGGGCAGAGGCGATTGGGTGGCAATTAGCGCAAGAAAGGCAACACACACCGATTCGATTAGAGGCAAAACCAAGCTTTGCGAATATCTTGGTTTGGAAAGTGGTGTACGAAACAGAGGCTCATTACCATGTAGACGCAGTGCGGGTTGGCACATCGGTAAGCACGTATCCCGGAGAGTCGATTGCGAAGCTGAATGTTAGCAGGGATTTACCTTGGCTTGACCCGGACTCTCAACAAGCCAAAGACATAGAACGTTTCCGCTGGTTTTCAAATGGTTATATCGCTCAGGACCCAACAGACGAGCTGCGTATTATCGATGTCCGATATTCAATTGTACCAAATCAAATGAAAGCACTATGGAGCATCAAGCTATCAAAAGCAGTTGATGCAAACGCGCATGTAAAATACGAAACTCATAGAGACAACACGCCAGAGTCGAGACAGATCTTCTTCGGTATGCTCACTGGCGATAAATGAGCTAGTTTTAAACTGATCTGCACCGTCAATACTGGATGCTACGTTAAGCGACTTTCCATACGTTTAGTTATCTCTGAATTGTTAATTTAGGGGAAGCTATAGCTCATTTATGCCCCATTCCGTATATGGAATCCACGTATTT
>NZ_JBFRVD010000039.1:0-12814 GCF_041474985.1 Vibrio sp. 10N.222.49.C9
TCTTTTCAACGATTTCGGCTCTAACAAATCCGACAGATTCCGATTGGTTTGCTGTTTGGAGTTGACGCCGTTTGGCGAAGAACGTGGATAAACTCAGTCCATGCTCTTCACAAAAAGCGCGTTGGGTAACACTGCTACTTTCATATTGTTCAAACAGTGATTGCCATTCTAGGTTGGTGCGTCGTTTTGCCATTTCAACTCTCCTTTGGGTTGGAGAGTTGATCTTATTCTTCGTGCTGAAGGATTAGAATGCGGTGTTCATGGCACGCTTACGCTAGATAAGCACACCTATCACTTTATAAGTCATAGCTAAATACCAATACGCCAGATACAAAAAAGGCACCCGAAGGTGCCTTTTTCTTATCTCTTAGAGACTACTCGTAGAGCTTACTCTTCTGAAGAGAAACCAGCGTTTAGAAGTGCTGCTAGATTGTCAGTAGCTTGTTCAGCTGAAGGACCTTCTTGCTCTTCTTCACGTTGTTTTTGACGCTCTTGGTGGTATGCGAAACCAGTACCAGCTGGGATCAGACGACCAACAATTACGTTCTCTTTCAGACCGCGAAGGTCATCACGCTTACCAGAAACCGCAGCTTCTGTTAGTACGCGAGTCGTTTCTTGGAACGATGCAGCTGAGATGAATGACTCAGTTGCAAGAGATGCTTTAGTAATACCTAGTAGATCACGTTCGAAACGTACTAGTTCTTTACCTTCAGCTTCTAGCTTACGGTTAGCAATCTTAACATTGTGGTACTCAACTTGTTCGCCAGGTAGGAACGGAGAGTCACCAGAATGAGTGATTGTACACTTACGTAGCATTTGACGAACGATAGTCTCGATGTGCTTATCGTTAATCTTTACGCCTTGTAAGCGGTAAACTTCTTGAACTTCGTTCGCGATGTACTGAGTTACTGCGTGGATACCACGTAGACGCAGGATATCGTGTGGAGTTTCAGGACCGTCGGCGATTACATCACCACGTTCAATCTTCTCACCTTCGAACACGTTCAATTGACGATGCTTAGGAATCATCTCTTCGTAAGCGTCACCGCCTTCACGAGTGATTACTAGACGACGCTTACCTTTCGTTTCTTTACCGAAAGACACAGTACCTGTGTGCTCAGCAAGGATCGCAGGCTCTTTAGGCTTACGAGCTTCGAATAGGTCAGCTACGCGTGGTAGACCACCGGTGATATCTTTGTTTCCGCTCGATTTTTGAGGGATACGAGATAGTGTGTCACCGATGCCAACTTCAGCGCCATCTTCGATGTTTACAATCGCTTTGCCAGGTAGGAAGTAGTGAGCTGGCATATCAGTACCAGGGATCATTACGTCGTTACCTTGCTCATCAACAAGTTTGATAGCTGGACGCATATCTTTACCTGCTGCTGGGCGAGCTGCTGCGTCTGTAACTTCACTTGAAGAAAGACCCGTTAGATCGTCAGTTTGACGAGAAACTGTAATACCATCGATCATATCTACGAATTGGATACGACCTGCCACTTCAGTGATGATTGGCATGGTATGCGCTTCCCAGTTAGCTACAACTTCACCAGCAGTAACTGCTGCGTTGTCGCCTTTGGTTAGCATCGAACCGTAAGGAAGTTTGTGCTTCTCTTTAGTACGGCCGAATTCATCAATAATCGTCATCTCAGATGCACGAGAAGTGATAACCAGTTTCTTATCTTTGTTAACTACGAACTTAGCATTGTGAAGTTTCACAGTACCAGTTGTCTTAGCTTGGATGCTGTTCTCTGCTGCTGCAGTAGATGCCGCACCACCGATGTGGAACGTACGCATCGTTAGCTGTGTACCCGGTTCACCGATAGATTGTGCAGCGATAACACCAACTGCTTCACCTTGGTTCACTAGGTGACCACGTGCTAGGTCACGACCGTAACACTGTGCACAACAACCGAAGTCTGCATCACAGGTAACAACAGAGCGCACTTTCATGCTATCTACTGAGTTGTCTTCCATGATTTGACACCACTTCTCATCAATCAGAGTATTACGTGGAATCAGTACATCTTCAGTACCAGGCTTAAGAACGTCTTCAGCTACTACACGACCTAGAGCAAGCTCAGAAAGTGCAACTTTAACGTCACCACCTTCGATGTGAGGCATCATGTCGATACCTTCATGCGTGCCACAGTCATGTTCGTGTACTACAACGTCTTGAGCAACGTCTACTAGACGACGAGTTAGGTAACCCGAGTTTGCTGTTTTCAGTGCTGTATCCGCAAGACCCTTACGAGCACCGTGCGTTGAGATAAAGTACTGAAGGACGTTTAGACCTTCTTTAAAGTTCGCTGTGATCGGCGTTTCGATGATTGAACCATCTGGACGCGCCATCAGACCACGCATACCTGCTAGCTGACGAATCTGAGCTGCAGAACCACGTGCGCCCGAGTCGGCCATCATGTAGATGCTGTTGAACGATTCTTGCTGTTCTTCTTCGCCGTCACGGTTGATAACTGTTTCAGAAGATAGGTTATCCATCATTGCTTTCGCAACGCGGTCATTCGTAGATGCCCAGATATCGATAACTTTGTTGTAACGCTCACCCGCAGTAACAAGACCAGATTGGAATTGCTCTTGGATTTCGCGAACTTCTTCTTCAGCAGATTCAATTTCATCGTATTTCGCTTGAGGTACAACCATATCGTCGATACCTACAGAAACACCAGAAAGTGCAGCGTATGCAAAACCTGCGTACATGATTTGGTCAGCAAATACTACTGTATCTTTTAGACCAAGCTTACGGTAACACTCGTTAAGAAGAGTAGAGATCTGCTTCTTACCTAACTTTTGGTTAACGATGCTGTACGGTAGGCCAGCTGGAACGATTTGCCATAGCATTGCACGGCCGACAGTTGTATCAACCATCTTCGTTTCAGTAGTGCTGTTACCATCTTCGTCTACTACAGTTTCGGTGATACGTACTTTAACGCGAGCGTGTAGCTCAGCAGTCTTAGTACGGTATGCCTTTTCAGCCTCAGCAGGGCCAGCAAGGTACATACCTTCGCCTTTCACGTTGATCTTGTCACGTGTCATGTAGTAAAGACCCAATACAACGTCCTGAGAAGGTACGATGATCGGATCACCTGACGCTGGCGACAGAATGTTATTCGTCGACATCATCAGTGTACGTGCTTCAAGCTGTGCTTCTAGAGTTAGAGGCACGTGTACCGCCATTTGGTCACCATCGAAGTCGGCGTTGTATGCCGCACACACTAGTGGGTGAAGCTGAATCGCTTTACCTTCGATTAGTACTGGTTCAAACGCTTGGATACCTAGACGGTGAAGTGTAGGTGCACGGTTAAGCAGTACTGGGTGTTCGCGGATTACTTCGTCCAGGATATCCCAAACGATAGCTTCTTCGCGCTCTACCATCTTCTTAGCAGCTTTGATTGTCGTAGCCATGCCACGAGTTTCTAGCTTGCTGTAGATGAACGGCTTAAATAGCTCAAGTGCCATCTTCTTAGGAAGACCACACTGATGTAGACGAAGGTATGGACCTACTGTGATTACAGAACGGCCAGAGTAGTCTACACGTTTACCTAGAAGGTTCTGACGGAAACGACCTTGTTTACCCTTGATCATATCAGCAAGAGATTTCAGAGGACGCTTGTTAGAACCAGTGATAGCACGACCACGACGACCGTTATCTAGAAGTGCATCAACAGACTCTTGCAGCATACGCTTTTCGTTACGTACGATGATGTCCGGAGCAGCTAGCTCTAGAAGGCGCTTCAAACGGTTGTTACGGTTGATCACACGACGGTAAAGGTCGTTCAGATCTGAAGTCGCAAAACGACCGCCATCTAGTGGTACTAGAGGACGTAGATCTGGCGGCAGAACCGGAAGTACAGTCAGAATCATCCATTGCGGATCGTTACCCGATGCAATGAACGCTTCAACTAGCTTCAGGCGCTTAGTAACTTTTTTACGCTTAGTTTCTGAGTTAGTCGTTTCTAACTCTTCGCGCATTTCTTCCACTTCTTGATGAAGGTCCATTGTTGCAAGCAGATCTTTGATCGCTTCAGCACCCATCTTAGCAGTAAATTCGTCACCCCACTCTTCTAGACGATCCAGATACTCTTCTTCAGTAAGCATCTGAGATTTTTCTAGATCAGTCATACCTGGTTCAGTTACTACGTACATCTCGAAGTAAAGAACACGTTCGATATCACGTAGAGGGATATCCATTAGTAGACCGATACGAGACGGCAGTGATTTTAGGAACCAGATGTGAGCAACTGGTGAAGCTAGCTCGATGTGGCCCATGCGGTCACGACGAACTTTAGTTTGTGTAACTTCAACGCCACACTTCTCACAGATAACACCACGGTGCTTCAGGCGCTTGTATTTGCCACAAAGACATTCGTAGTCTTTAACTGGACCAAAAATACGTGCACAGAACAGACCATCACGTTCAGGTTTGAACGTACGATAGTTAATTGTTTCCGGCTTTTTAACTTCACCAAAAGACCATGAACGGATCATGTCTGGTGAAGATAGACCGATTTTGATTGCATCAAATTCTTCGGTCTTATGCTGTGCTTTTAGAAAGTTTAATAAGTCTTTCACATTCAGCTCCTGTAAGGAGTTAAAGGAGCTCACTGCTGTAGCAAGCTCCCTTTTACCAAATAATCCTATCTTCTTTTAAAAAGAAGGAGGGATTACTCTTCGTCTTCTAGCTCGATGTTGATACCTAGCGAGCGAATCTCTTTCAACAGTACGTTGAACGACTCAGGCATACCAGGTTCCATGCTATGGTTACCGTCTACGATGTTCTTATACATCTTAGTACGGCCGTTAACGTCATCTGACTTAACTGTTAGCATTTCTTGTAGAGTATATGCAGCACCGTATGCTTCTAGTGCCCATACTTCCATCTCACCGAAACGCTGACCACCGAACTGAGCTTTACCACCAAGTGGTTGCTGAGTTACTAGGCTGTAAGAACCAGTTGAACGAGCATGCATCTTGTCATCAACCAAGTGGTTCAGTTTCAGCATGTACATGTAACCAACAGTTACAGGACGCTCAAACGAATCACCAGTACGACCATCAAACAGTTTAAGCTGACCAGATTCTGGCAGATCACCCAGTTTAAGTAGTTCTTTGATTAGAGACTCAGAAGCACCGTCGAACACAGGAGTAGCAATCGGTAGACCGCCACGTAGGTTCTTGATCAGTGTACGAACTTGATCATCAGACAGTTCAGCAATATCAACTTTCTGACGAGTATCACCAAGATCGTAAACCTTCTGTAGGAACTCACGGAACTTATGCAGTTCTTGTTGTTCCTTAACCATTTGGTTGATCTTGTCACCGATACCTTTCGCAGCCAAACCTAAGTGAACTTCTAGGATCTGACCGATGTTCATACGCGATGGTACACCCAGCGGGTTAAGTACGATGTCTACAGGCTGACCTTTCTCATCGTATGGCATGTCTTCAACAGGGTTAATCTTAGAGATTACACCTTTGTTACCGTGACGACCGGCCATCTTATCACCAGGCTGGATACGACGTTTAACCGCTAGGTAAACTTTAACAATCTTAAGAACGCCAGGCGCTAGATCATCACCTTGAGTGATTTTACGACGCTTAGTTTCAAACTTCTTATCGAAGTCTGCTTTTAGCTCATCCCACTGCTCAGCAAGTTGCTCAAGCTGTGTTTGTAGCGCATCGTCTTCTAGAACTTGCTCTAGCCATTGCTTACGACCGATAGTATCAAGCTTAGCTTCAGAGTAACCACCAGACAGAAGTACAGCTTTAACACGGTTAAGAAGGCCACCCTCAAGAATTTGGAACTCTTCAGTTAGGTCTTTCTTAGCTTCTTTAAGCTGCATCTGTTCGATTTCAAGTGCACGCTTGTCTTTCTCTACGCCATCGCGAGTGAAGACTTGTACATCGATGATAGTACCCGAAACAGAGTTTGGTACACGTAGAGAAGTATCTTTAACATCAGATGCTTTCTCACCGAAGATAGCACGTAGTAGCTTCTCTTCAGGAGTCAGTTGAGTTTCACCTTTAGGGGTTACTTTACCAACTAGGATGTCGCCACCCTTAACTTCAGCACCAATGTAAACGATACCTGACTCGTCTAGTTTAGACAGAGCAGACTCACCTACGTTTGGAATATCAGCTGTGATCTCTTCAGAACCCAGCTTAGTATCACGAGCCACACAAGATAGTTCTTGGATATGGATTGTCGTGAAACGGTCTTCTTGAACTACGCGCTCAGATACTAAGATCGAGTCTTCGAAGTTGTAACCGTTCCAAGGCATGAATGCGATACGCATGTTTTGGCCAAGAGCTAGTTCACCAAGGTCTGTTGAAGGACCATCAGCAAGAACATCGCCACGTGCAACTGGTTCACCAGGAAGTACAGTTGGACGTTGGTTAATACATGTGTTTTGGTTCGAACGCGTGTACTTAGTTAGGTTGTAGATATCGATACCAGCTTCGCCAGGTACCAATTCATCTTCGTTAACCTTAACTACGATACGAGAAGCGTCTACAGACTGAACTTGACCACCACGTTTAGCAACCGCTGTAACACCAGAGTCAACTGCGATGTTACGTTCGATACCAGTACCTACTAGAGGCTTATCAGCCTTAAGTGTTGGTACAGCTTGACGTTGCATGTTGGCACCCATCAATGCACGGTTCGCATCATCGTGTTCTAGGAACGGGATAAGCGAAGCAGCGATAGATACTACTTGGTTTGTCGCAACGTCCATGTAGTCAACGTGATCGCGTGGGTGAAGACCAGATTCACCTTTTTGACGAGCTGTGATTAGCTCATCTGCAAACGTACCTTCTTCAGTAAGAATGGTGTTTGCTTGCGCGATTACGAATTGACCTTCCTGGATTGCAGACAGGTAATCAACTTCTTCTGTTACTACACCATCTACTACACGACGGTACGGAGTTTCTAGGAAACCGTAATCGTTACAACGTGCAAACGCAGATAGTGAGTTAATTAGACCGATGTTTGGACCTTCAGGCGTTTCGATCGGACATAGACGACCGTAGTGAGTTACGTGAACGTCACGTACTTCGAAGCCTGCGCGCTCACGAGTAAGACCACCAGGACCTAAAGCAGAGATACGACGTTTGTGCGTAACTTCTGACAATGGGTTGTTTTGGTCCATGAACTGTGAAAGCTGTGAAGAGCCAAAGAATTCTTTAACTGCAGCAGAGATCGGCTTAGCGTTGATAAGATCTTGAGGCATGATTGCATCAAGGTCACCAAGGCTTAGGCGCTCTTTAACGGCACGTTCTACACGAACTAGACCAACACGGAATTGGTTTTCTGCCATTTCACCTACAGAACGGATACGACGGTTGCCAAGGTGGTCGATATCGTCCACTTCACCAATACCGTTACGGATACCAATCAGTTTCTTCATCACTTCGATGATGTCTGATTCATCCAGAGTACCGCGCTCTTCTTCTTCTTCACGCTCGATAGAGCTGTTGAACTTCATACGGCCTACAGTTGATAGGTCGTAACGTTCTTCAGAGAAGAATAGGCTTTCGAATAGAGACTCTGCAGCTTCTTTCGTTGGTGGCTCGCCAGGACGCATCATGCGGTAGATTTCTACCAATGCAGAGATGCGATCTACTGTGCTATCTGCACGTAGAGTGTCTGACATGAATGGACCGTGATCTAGGTCATTCGTGAACAGAGTTTGTAGAGCCTTGTGGCCTGCTTGAGACAGGTTAGCAAGAGCTTCTAGGCTAATCTCTTGGTTCGCGCCAACGATGATCTCGCCAGTTGCTTCGTTGATGTAATCTTTAGATGCAACTTTACCAACGATGTACTCTACTGGTACTTCGATGTGCTCAACGCCATCTTTTTCAAGTTGACGGATATGGCGAGCAGTAACACGACGACCAGTCTCAACGTAAGTTTTACCGTTTGCTTCGATGTCGAATGACGCAGTTTCACCACGTAGACGATCAGGAACCAACTCCATAAGAAGAGTTTGGTCTTTCACTTCGAAGTTCACTTTGTCGAAGAACAGATCAAGGATCTCTTCAGTCGATTTACCAAGTGCACGAAGAATAATCGATGCTGGTAGCTTACGACGACGGTCGATACGTACGAATAAGTTATCCTTAGGATCGAACTCAAAGTCTAACCATGAGCCACGGTAAGGAATTACACGTGCGTTATAAAGAACTTTACCTGATGAGTGGGTCTTACCCTTATCACTGTCGAAGAACACGCCTGGGCTTCGGTGCAGCTGGGATACGATAACCCTCTCGGTACCATTAATTACGAAAGTACCATTGTCTGTCATAAGCGGAATTTCGCCCATGTAGACTTCTTGTTCTTTAATGTCTTTTACAGTACCTGCTGGTGCATCTCGATCAAAGATAACTAGACGTAGTTTTACGCGTAGTGGCTTTGAGTAAGTAACACCGCGGATTTGACATTCTTTAACGTCAAAAACTGGCTCACCAAGACGGTAGCTAACGTATTGCAGCTCAGAATTGCCGTTGTAGCTCTGAATTGGAAATACAGAACGGAAAGCAGCTTCAAGACCGTATTGACCTTCTGGATCCTGTTCGATGAATTTGTCGAAAGAATCAAGCTGGATCGATAACAGGTATGGAATGTCCAAAACTTGTGGACGAGTACCAAAATCCTTACGGATGCGCTTTTTCTCGGTATAAGAGTAAACCATGGGGTTCCTCAGCTCGCTGATAAGTGACCCAAACCACCCAAAACACTCTTCAGAGGGGGTGGTGACAAACAGCTGTTTAGTGGTAGTGAACAATCATTTCGAAAAAATGACTGTTTTTTTGCTCGGATTATGACGGTTAAACAGCGGAAATTTCGTCATAGCCCTACAGCGCAAAAAGGCCGGTGGTTAATAAACCACCAGCCATTAGCCTTGCGGCTATGAAATTAAGTAATAATTACTTGATTTCAACAGAAGCGCCAGCTTCTTCTAGCTGTGCTTTAAGAGCTTCAGCTTCAGCTTTGTCAACGCCTTCTTTAAGCGCTGCAGGAGCTGAGTCTACAAGACCTTTAGCTTCTTTAAGACCTAGGCCAGTTGCGCCACGTACAGCTTTGATAACTTGTACTTTGTTAGCGCCAGCAGCAGTTAGGATTACGTCGAATTCAGTTTGCTCAGCAGCAGCGTCGCCGCCAGCTGCGCCACCAGCTACAACTGCAGCTGCAGCTGAAACGCCGAATTTCTCTTCCATAGCTTCGATAAGCTCAACAACTTGCATTACAGACATTTCTGCAACTGCGTCTAGGATTTGCTCGTTAGTAATAGACATAACAATTCTCTTTTAAGTCAACAATAAGTTTAATTTGCAACCAGTGAAAAGCAAGGCTTAAGCCGCTGCTTCTTCTTTTTGGTCACGTAGTGCAGCGATAGTACGAACCAGCTTGCCAGCAGAAGCTTCTTTCATGCACATCATTAGGCGTGCGATAGCTTCGTCGTAAGTTGGTAGTGTCGCTAGTACTTCAGCATCAGTAACTGCGCCTTCAAATGCAGCAGCTTTGATCTCGAAATCTTTGTTCTCTTTAGCGAAGTCTTTGAAAAGACGCGCTGCAGCACCTGGGTGCTCGTTAGAGAACGCGATCAGAGTTGGACCAGTGAAAGTGTCTACTAGACACTCGTAGTCTGTACCCTGAACCGCACGGCGTGCTAGTGTGTTACGAACAACTTTCATGTAAACACCCGCTTCGCGAGCTTGTTTACGTAGAGAAGTCATTGCGCCAACTTCAACGCCACGAGAATCAGCTACAACTGCAGAAAGTGCACCACTGGCAGCTTCGTTGACTTCAGCAACAATTGCTTTTTTGTCTTGAAGATTTAAAGCCATTTGGATTAACCTCTGGTTGTGATTACAGCACTCAATACAAAATGTAATGAGCGTTTACGATGTTATTTAAAAATGAATAAATTCATTTCAAACCACAACATCGCCTACGTAGGTTTTATTAAGCTATCAATAATCTAATGAAAATCGACAGCGCCTACGGTCTTGGGATAGATGATTTCAAATTGCTTTAAAACCACCCAACCACAAATATTAGGCGCAGAAGTATACACTAAATCTGCGCCTAAGCAAATTAGTTTGCTTGAGTGTCAAGACTAGCTTGATCAACAGCAACACCAGCACCCATCGTAGTAGAGATGCTTACTTTCTTCAGGTAAGAACCCTTAGCTGAAGAAGGCTTAGCTTTCTTAAGAGCAACTAGAAGAGCTTCTAGGTTCTCTTGAAGCTGGCTAGCTTCGAAAGATGCTTTACCGATAGTAGTGTGGATGATGCCGTTCTTGTCGTTACGGTAACGAACCTGACCAGCTTTAGCGTTCTTAACCGCTTCAGCAACGTTAGGAGTTACAGTACCAACTTTAGGGTTTGGCATAAGACCGCGTGGACCTAGGATTGTACCTAGTTGACCAACAACACGCATTGCATCTGGAGAAGCAACAACTACGTCGAAGTTCATTTCGCCTTTTTTCACTTGCTCAGCAAGATCTTCCATACCAACAATATCTGCGCCAGCAGCTTTAGCAGCTTCTGCGTTTGCACCTTGAGTGAAAACAGCAACGCGGATGTCACGGCCAGTACCGTGAGGTAGCACTGTTGCGCCACGAACGTTTTGGTCAGATTTACGAGCATCGATGCCTAGGTTAACAGCAACATCTACAGACTCAACGAATTTAGCAGTCGCTAGTTCTTTAAGAAGAGCAACAGCTTCGCTGATTTCGTATTCTTTAGTTGAGTCAACTTTGTCGCGGATTACGCGCATACGCTTAGTAAGTTTAGCCATGATCTTATCCCTCTACCACTAGGCCCATTGAACGAGCAGTACCAGCAATAGAACGTTTCATTGCTTCGATGTCAGCACCAGTCATATCAGCAGCTTTAGTTTCTGCGATTTCCTGAACTTGAGCGTCAGTAACAGTACCAACTTTCTCAGTGTTTGGACGACCTGAACCAGACTTAACGCCAGCAGCTTTCTTAAGAAGAACAGCAGCAGGTGGAGTCTTAGTTACGAACGTGAAAGAACGGTCGTTGTAAACAGTAATAACTACTGGAGTAGGTAGACCTTTCTCAACAGATTCTGTTTTTGCGTTGAACGCTTTACAGAATTCCATGATGTTCACGCCGTGTTGACCTAGAGCAGGACCAACCGGTGGACTTGGGTTTGCCATACCAGCTGCAACTTGCAGTTTGATATAAGCTTCAACTTTCTTAGCCATGATATTTCCTAATATTTTGGGTACATGCGCTAGCCGCAAGGCGAGCTCCCCATAAATTCAATTAACTCTTTTTCACTTCCACAGAAGCAAAAAGGCGCGAAATTATAATCATAATTCGCGCCTTTAACAACCCTAAAAAGGTGATTTTTTATACTCTTTAATTTTAAACAGCTTATGAACTATTTATCCACAGCTTGTTCAAAACTTAGAGTTTTAGTCCAGTTTTTCAACCTGACCAAATTCAAGCTCAACCGGTGTTGCACGACCAAAGATCGATACAGATACCTTAATGCGGCTTTTCTCGTAATCTACTTCTTCAACAGTACCGTTGAAGTCAGCAAATGGACCATCGTTCACACGAACCACTTCACCCGCTTCGAACATTGTCTTAGGACGTGGAGACTCGCTCGCTTTCTCTAGACGGTTCAAGATAGCATCAGCTTCTTTATCAGTGATTGGTGCAGGACGATCAGAGGTACCACCAATGAAGCCCATAACACGCGGAATGCTGCGTACTAAGTGCCATGATTCATCATTCATGATCATTTGAACTAATACGTAGCCAGGGAAGAATTTACGTTCACTTTTACGGCGTTGGCCTGCACGCATTTCCACTACTTCTTCAGTAGGTACTAGCACATCGCCAAATAGTTCTTCCATGTTGTGCATTTTAATATGCTCGCGTAGCGACTGTGCAACACGACCTTCAAAGCCAGAAAAGGCTTGAACTACATACCAACGTTTTTTTGGAGCTTCACTCATGAATCAGAACCCTCTACACCCCAGTTGCTAGAGAAACTAGACGGACCATAATGCCGTCAATTCCCCAAAGCACTAGAGACATAACAATACATACAGCTAAAACGATCAATGTAGTTTGCATAGTTTCTTGGCGAGTAGGCCAAACAACTTTACGAATCTCCATACGAGATTCTTTTGCAAAATCGATCGCAGCTTTACCTTTAGTTGTTGTTGCTGCAACGCCTAGTGCGGCAGCAATCAGCACAACTACACCTGCAGCGCGAATTACAACAGACAATTCACCATACAGGTAATTACCCACAACAGCAGCAGCCAACAGAACAAAAGCGACAATCCACTTCATTGTATCTGCTGCACCTGAGCTATCAGGAGTTTCAGCGTTTGCTTTCATAAAACCAACCTGTGATAAGTCTTAAATATAGACGACAATAACCCCGCTGTTGCAGGGCACATTCCTTTGCGTTGCAAAACAACACATCTAACAGTCATTTTAGTCAAAAAGACCGTTTAATTCTTTGCTAAGAGCAAAAATCGATGTCAAAACATCCAACTCTTTTTTTAGCGCAGAAAAAGGGCATCAAATGATGCCCTTTTTACTAGTGGTTCGTCAAATCTTATGCAAAGATTTTAGCTACAACACCAGCACCAACTGTACGGCCACCTTCGCGGATTGCGAAACGTAGACCTTCGTCCATTGCGATTGGAGCGATTAGCTCAACAGTCATTTGAACGTTGTCACCTGGCATTACCATTTCTACGCCTTCTGGTAGAGTGATATCGCCTGTTACGTCAGTTGT
>NZ_JBFRVD010000040.1:0-289 GCF_041474985.1 Vibrio sp. 10N.222.49.C9
ATATTAGGGCGTGAATGGCGCAAGCTTGTTTATCTTATGCCTAAAGCATTAGGCTTGTTCTTGCTGCTACTCATTCCCGCCTTTGGTCAAACTATCGCTCCCTTTGTATGGTTTATCTTTACCTCATGGATGCTGGCCATTCAGTATTGCGACTACCCATTTGATAATCATAAGGTCGACTTTAACTCTATGCGACTTGCGCTAAAACAAAAGCAAGGTAAATCCTATGGTTACGGTTCGATGGTGGCGCTGTTTACCTCCATCCCTCTCTTGAACCTGGTTATCATGC
>NZ_JBFRVD010000041.1:0-76786 GCF_041474985.1 Vibrio sp. 10N.222.49.C9
CCTCCTCCTACTCGATTCTGTTACTTAACGATCAGTGTTAGAGCTAGCTGTAGCGTCATTAAGCGCTCAGTGCTTGCTCTAGGTCAGCCAAGATATCGTCAATGTGCTCGATACCTACTGATAGGCGAATCATCTCCGGTGATACACCGGCTTGTTTCTGTTCAGCTTCGCTTAGTTGACGGTGTGTCGTCGAAGCTGGGTGACAAGCGAGAGATTTCGCATCGCCAATGTTAACTAAGCGCTTGAAGATTTGCAGTGCATCATAGAAGCGAACACCGGCTTCATAACCGTCTTTTAAACCAAAAGATAGAATAGCCGATGGCTTACCCTGCATGTATTTTTCAGCAAGCGGGTAGAATTCTGAGCTAGGCAGACCAGCGTAGCTTACCCAACTGACTTTTTCGTGTTGGCTGAGGTATTCTGCCACTTTCAAGGCATTCTCTGTGTGTCGCTCCATACGTAACGACAATGTCTCCAAGCCTTGCATCAACATGAAAGCATTCATTGGCGACAGTGCTGCACCTGTATTACGTAGGGGAACCGTTCTAGCTCGACCAATAAACGCAGCCTCACCAAATGCCTCGGTATAAACCACGCCATGATAAGAAGGCTCTGGCTGATTAAAAACAGGGAAGCGCTCTTTGTGCTCTGCCCATGGGAATTTTCCTGAATCGACAATCACGCCACCTAACGTTGTACCGTGACCACCCACGTATTTGGTTAGTGAGTGCACCACGATGTCAGCACCAAAATCGATAGGTTTACACAGCACAGGCGTCGCGACTGTGTTATCAACAATCACAGGCACTCCTTGTGCGTGGGCAAGTTCTGCAACACGTTCTAAGTCGATGATATTACCAGCAGGGTTACCAATACTTTCACAGTAAACCGCCTTGGTTTTTTCATCGATCAGTGCCGCTAAGCTTTCTGGTTTGTCGTCTTTAGCAAAACGAACTTCAATTCCTTGGTTTGGCAACATGTGAGCAAATAGGGTGTAAGTACCACCGTAAAGCTGAGGCGTTGAGACAATGTTGTCACCGATTTGCGCCAACGTCTGAATCGCGTAGTTGATCGCAGCACTGCCCGCACTTACCACTAAGCCTGCAATCCCCCCTTCTAAGGCGGCCATGCGTTTTTCTAACACATCATTGGTTGGATTCATTATCCGTGTGTAGATATTACCTGGCACCGCAAGGTTAAACAGGTCGGCGCCATGTTGTGCGTCATCGAATTCGTAAGCGACGGTTTGGTAAATAGGTGTGGCAACCGATTTGGTTGTTGGATCAGTTTCGTAGCCGAAGTGAATCGAGAGTGTTTCGTCTTTCATGTTTCTTCCCTGAACTATTGAATGATTTGTGTACACTCATATTGCCGATTTTTTTATAAAAGAAAAGTATGTTTAGTCACAGAGAGGCAATTGGAATTGTGTGCGGGACGATTCGTTTTTGGTTCGGAAGTGCAGGGTGTGATTGGTACTGAATCAGAAAAGCAAAAAGCCAGAGCAGCGTGAACTGTTCTGGCTTTTCTAATTTGGTGGCCCCTCCCAGATTTGAACTGGGGACCGAACGATTATGAGTCGTGCGCTCTAACCACTGAGCTAAGGGGCCGTAGGGCATAGATTATAGGGGAAGCGTTCAATGGTGTCTAGACACTATAAGGGGCAATTCCGCTTACATCTTAGCCACTTAAATCACACGGATAAAAAAAAGGTGAGCCAACGCTCACCTTTTCTTATTTATGCTTAAAAGCTAACCACACTTGAGTGTGCGATTACTCGTCTAGGAAGCTACGCAGAGTTTCTGAGCGGCTTGGGTGACGAAGTTTACGCAGTGCTTTTGCTTCGATCTGACGGATACGTTCACGAGTTACGTCGAACTGTTTACCAACCTCTTCAAGAGTGTGGTCAGTGTTCATGTCGATACCGAAACGCATACGCAGTACTTTAGCTTCACGAGGTGTTAGGCCTGCAAGAACGTCTTTAGTTGCACCGCGTAGGCTGGTTGCCGTTGCAGAGTCTAGAGGTAGTTCTAGCGTTGTATCCTCGATGAAATCACCTAGGTGCGAATCTTCGTCGTCACCGATTGGTGTCTCCATTGAGATTGGCTCTTTAGCGATTTTCAGTACTTTACGGATCTTGTCTTCAGGCATTTGCATGCGTTCAGCCAGTTCTTCCGGAAGTGGTTCACGACCCATCTCTTGTAGCATTTGACGAGAGATACGGTTTAGTTTGTTGATCGTTTCGATCATGTGAACCGGAATACGGATAGTACGAGCTTGGTCGGCAATCGAACGAGTGATTGCTTGACGGATCCACCAAGTAGCGTAAGTAGAGAACTTGTAACCACGACGGTATTCAAACTTATCTACCGCTTTCATCAGACCGATGTTACCTTCTTGGATTAGATCCAGGAATTGTAGACCACGGTTTGTGTACTTCTTAGCAATCGAGATTACTAGACGTAAGTTCGCTTCAACCATCTCTTTCTTCGCACGACGAGCTTTCGCTTCACCGATAGACATACGACGGCTGATATCTTTGATGCTTTGAACAGTAAGAGACGTTTCACGTTCGATCATATCCAGTTTTTGGATAGAGCGACGGATGTCGTGCTCGTTACGTTTGATCTTTTCTGCGTATGGCTTGTCTGAAGCAAGAACTTCATCCAACCATGCTTCGCTAGATTCGTTACCAGTAAATAGAGCAATGAAAGATTTCTTCGGCATTTTGCCGTACTCAACCGTTTGACGCATGATTAGACGTTCTTGAGTACGTACGCGATCCATAGAGTTACGCAGTTCGTTTACTAGGTAATCAAACTGTTTTGGTGTTAGACGGAACTCTTTGAATACGTCTTGCATCATTGTCGTTGCAAGCGTTGCTTTCGGGCTTTCATGGCCGTACTCGTTGATCGCTAGCTGACGGTTCTGGTAGCTAGTACGAAGCGCTGTGAACTTCTCAAGAGCAAGCTCAGGATCGATACCTGTATCTTCTTCTTCCTCTTCCTCGTCGTCTTCAGCGTCTTCTTTGTCTTCGTCTTCCAGATCAGTTTCAGCAAGTTCTGAACCGATGTGAGTCGCCGTTGGCGCAGCTGTGCCATCGTCGTCTGGGTCAACAAAGCCATTGATTAGGTCTGTTAAGCGAATCTCTTCTGCTTGTACGCGGTCAAACTGTTCCAAGATGTATGGAATAGTGCCTGGGTACTCAGCAACCGATAGTTGAACTGTATTGATACCATCTTCAATACGCTTCGCAATGTCGATTTCGCCTTCACGAGTCAGTAGTTCAACCGTACCCATTTCACGCATGTACATACGAACTGGGTCAGTAGTACGGCCAATCTCGCTTTCTACGCTTGAAAGCGCAGCAGCTGCAGCTTCGGCTGCATCTTCATCTATATTGGCATCGTCATCATTAAGTGCTAGATCATCAGCATCAGGTGCAGTTTCAACTACCTTGATACCCATGTCGTTGATCATTTGAATGATGTCTTCTACCTGTTCAGAATCCACGATTTCTGCAGGTAGGTGGTCGTTTACTTCGGCGTAGGTCAGATAGCCTTGTTCCTTGCCTTTAATAACAAGTAATTTTAGCTGTGACTGCGGATTTTGATCCATAGATGATATCCAACTTCAGGTCTGGTGAAGGACGTTGCATTCTCAAATGCAAACCAATTATGTTAACAAATTTATTAAATGCTGACTAATCAAACAGGGTTACGCTTTTAGATCTAGCATTAAAGCTAGTAGCTCCCTTTTTTCTTCGGCTGATAAACCGACGCTTCTTGCTTTGGCCTGCAGGTTTTCAATTTGTTTTTCAACGCACTGGGCAAGTATGTTGTCCAATGAGTCTAAAAATATGTCTTCTTGATTGTCTTCGTCGAGGGGGATTTCCCAGCTCGCGAGACGAGACAGAAGAGCCTCATGTTTGTTGTGTCGCCAATGCTCTAATAATTGGCCTGTGTTGATATGGGGATGCGCGTGGCATTTATCAAGTACTTCGACGAATAAACTTAGCCCAGGCAATTGTAAGCCTTTGACACTTGATAAATCCGGTACCATATCAGCATAGCTCGGATTTTGGATAAGCAAAGCGATAACTTCACGCATTGGAGTGCGTTTCAGCTCTTTATGCGGTTGAGGTATCGGGTTCTGTGTATGAACACGCGCTCGCCTCAATTGGTTATCAAATCCAGTGCGCTCATCGAGCAATTTTTCGAGCAACTCTTGGAAGTAACTGTCAGGGATTTTGTTAATCAAGGCGCTAGCGTGTGCACGCAGTGCCGATTTTCCTTCCGTTGTTCCCAAGTTCAACTTGTGTATTTCAATCAGGTTATCGAACAAATAAGTCGAAAGCGGCGTCGCATTATGAACAAGCTGTTCGAAAGCGGCTTTGCCGTGTTCTCTTATATAGCTGTCTGGGTCTTCACCGTCGGGCAAGAATAGAAACTTGAGTGTGTTACCGGTTTTCAGGTACTCAAGGGCATTTTCTAGTGCGCGCCACGCGGCTTCTTTACCTGCTCGGTCACCATCGTAACAACAAACCACTGTGCTGGTTTGGCGGAACAGCATTTGAACGTGGTCACCGGTTGTCGATGTGCCCAGTGATGCTACTGAGTAATCAACACCATATTGCGCTAATGCCACGACATCCATGTAACCTTCAACCACAAGTATTTGCGGCGGTTCACGGTAGGCTTGCAGCACTTCATAAAGGCCGTAAAGCTCTTTACCTTTATGGAAGATAGGCGTTTCTGGTGAGTTGAGATATTTTGGAGTACCGTCTTCTAATACTCGACCACCAAAACCAATCACACGGCCACGACGATCGCGAATCGGGAACATTACGCGTCCACGGAATCGGTCGTATCGGTTACCTTTATCGTTCTCAATTAACATGCCGCCAGTTACGAGCATGTCTTGGGCTTCTTTCTGTTGGCCAAAGTTCTTACGAACTAAGTCCCACTCATCGGCCACATAACCAATGCCAAACTTCTGGACGATCTCGCCCGAAAGGCCACGATTCTTTAGGTAATCAATCGCAGGTTTGTTGGCTGATATTTTCAGTTGAGAGCGGTAAAAATTACTGATGCCGCCCATCAAATCGTAGAGGTTACGTTTTTGTTCGCTGTTGGCTCTTGGTGCTGTTGATATCTCGCCGCTACGTTGCTCTCTAGGAACATCGAGGCCTAAGAAAGAGGCAAGCTCTTCAATGGCTTCAACAAAATCGAGACGTTCGAACTCCATAATGAAGTCGATAGCATTACCGTGTACGCCACAACCAAAGCAGTGATAAAACTGTTTTTCTTGGCTTACGCTAAAAGAAGGGGTCTTTTCGTTGTGGAATGGGCAACAAGCACCATAGTTTTTGCCTTTTTTCTTAAGTTTCACGCGTGCGTCCACTATGTCGACAATGTCGAGACGCGCTAGGAGATCATCAATGAAACTACGCGGGATGTGTCCTGCCATAAAACCTTAGAAAAATGCACTAACTGAGAGTGTGGATAATAATAGTTTGAATAGGTTACAGATACAAACAAGCCGTGCGTTCCGAAGGATTGCACGGCTTGTTGCAATTTGATTTGGGATTAAGCGAGTTTAGAACGAACTAAACCACTAACTTTACCCATATCTGCACGCCCTTGAATTTGTGGTTTCAAGATAGCCATTACTTTACCCATGTCTTGCATGCCCGCTGGTTGAGCTTCGGCGATTGCGCTATCAAGTAGTGCAATAACTTCTTCATCACTTAGCGGTTGAGGCATAAAGCCTTCAAGTACCGTAATTTCTGCTTTTTCCACGTCAGCAAGATCTTGACGATTTGCTGATTCATATTGAGCAACAGAATCGCGACGTTGCTTAACCATTTTAACTAATACAGCAAGAATGTCGTCGTCGTTCAGAGTGATCCGTTCGTCAACTTCACGTTGCTTAATTGCTGAAAGAGCTAAGCGGATAGTGCCAAGGCGCGGTTTGTCCTTGGCTTTCATCGCTAATTTTTGCTCTTCTTTGAGTTGTTCAATAAGAGCCATAACTCAGTCCTTATGGATTAAGTTATTAGTACAGGCGAACGCGACGTGCGTTTTCGCGAGCTAGCTTCTTAGCGTGACGCTTTTGAGCTGCTGCTTTAGCGCGTTTGCGAACTGTAGTTGGCTTTTCGTAGTGCTCGCGACGGCGAACTTCAGAAAGGATACCTGCTTTTTCACAAGAGCGCTTGAAACGACGTAGTGCAACGTCGAACGGTTCGTTTTCACGTACTTTAACTATTGGCATATGCCTTTCACCTCAGGGGTTATTCATTATCGCTGGCTACTCAGTACCAAATCAGAGAAGTTACCCATCGAGCTAACTCTCTATTCGCGTTTGGCCATTAACCAGCTTGATCAAAAATGGTGCGGAATTTTAATCCGATCACAGTGGCTTTGTAAAGCACTTTGTCGATTATAGTCTGTACAATATTTGTTTGAAGAGCTTAGGCAGGGTAATATTGCGCTAATTTCCCATTTTAGACGAAAGCGTGCCGAGAAAATTATGCGCATTATTGGTATTGAAACCTCTTGTGATGAAACAGGAATCGCGATTTATGATGATGAGCAAGGGCTGCTTTCTCATCAATTATATAGCCAAGTAAAGCTGCACGCCGATTACGGTGGTGTGGTACCTGAGCTAGCTTCACGTGACCACGTGAAAAAAACAATTCCTCTTATTAAAGCGGCATTAGCTGAAGCGAACCTAACGTCGAAAGACATTGATGGTGTGGCTTACACGGCTGGCCCTGGTTTAGTGGGTGCACTGCTGGTTGGTGCAACGATTGGTCGCAGTATTGCTTATGCGTGGGGAGTGCCTGCAGTGCCTGTTCACCATATGGAAGGTCACCTTCTTGCGCCAATGCTAGAAGATAACCCACCACCATTCCCATTTGTGGCTCTGCTGGTTTCTGGCGGCCATACCATGATGGTAGAAGTGAAAGGTATTGGTGAATACCGAATCCTTGGTGAATCGATTGATGATGCAGCGGGTGAAGCGTTTGATAAAACCGCGAAACTGATGGGCTTAGATTACCCTGGTGGTCCACTGTTATCTCGTTTGGCGGAAAAAGGCACTCCGGGTCATTTTAAGTTCCCGCGTCCAATGACCGATCGTCCGGGTCTAGATATGAGCTTTTCTGGTTTGAAGACGTTCGCAGCGAATACCATTCGCGATAACGATAATGATGACCAAACTCGCGCTGATATCGCTTATGCATTCCAAGAAGCTGTTTGTGCAACCTTAGTAATCAAGTGTAAGCGAGCCTTGGTTGAAACGGGCATGAAACGTATAGTGATTGCTGGCGGTGTAAGTGCCAACAAACAACTGCGTGTTGAGCTTGAAGCTCTTGCTAAGAAAGTCGGTGGTGAGGTGTACTACCCACGCACAGAATTCTGTACAGATAATGGTGCGATGATCGCTTATGCGGGCATGCAGCGCCTAAAGAATGGCGAAACGGCTGATTTGTCTGTTCATGCCACACCGCGTTGGCCTATTGACCAGCTAGAGCCAATTGCGTAATTGACTATAGTGTTTCGATAAACGGTCGCCTTGTGCGGCCGTTTTTATATCCTAGCTTACCGACTGTATGTCGATAAATAATTGCTGATAGAGATTAGGGAAGAAAATGAACAAGTTCACAGTAGACAATCAATCGATGGCGTACCTAGATGAAGGTCAAGGCCCTGTTGTTGTACTCGGCCACAGCTACCTTTGGGATAGTGCAATGTGGAAGCCGCAGATCGAAGCGTTAAAAACTCAGTATCGCTGTATTGTTCCAGAGCTTTGGTCTCATGGTGAATCTCAAGCAGCACCCACTTCGATGCGTAACTTGAAAGATTACGCTCAGCACGTTTTGGCTCTGCTTGATCATTTAGAGATCGAAGAATTCTCAGTGGTTGGCTTATCGGTTGGCGGTATGTGGGGGACTGAGTTAGCGGAACTTGCACCTGCACGTATTAAGTCTTTGGTTCTAATGGATACTTTTGTGGGTTTAGAACCAGAAGTTGCTCACGCAAAGTACTTCAGCATGTTAGATACCATCACTCAAACCAAGACGGTTCCTCAGCCAATTGTTGAAGCGGTTGTTCCACTGTTCTTCGCTAATGATACGCAAACCAACACGCCAGCTTTAGTGGAAGGGTTTACTCAGCAGTTATCAGCTCTTGAGGGCGACAACGCTGAAGAAGTGGCACGAATTGGTCGAATGGTGTTTGGACGTCGCGATATGATTGAATCGGTAGAGAACTTTGCTCTGCCTGTTTTGATTGCTGTAGGACAAGAAGATAAACCACGTCCGGTACTTGAGTCATACCTAATGCACGATTGCATTACGGGCAGTGAATTAGTGGTGATTCCTGGCGCAGGTCATATTAGCTCGTTAGAGCAACCAGAGTTTGTGAACACAATGCTGAAGACGTTTTTAGATAAACATCTGCTATAAGCTTTAAATACTGAATATTATGGTTCGGCTTAGACGTGACAGTTTAAGCCGATTTTTTTTGTCCGAGTTTTGGTTCGCTGCCATCGAGTAGGCGGCGGATATTCTGGTGGTGACGTAACACGATCAAACAGCACAGCATGGCTACTGGCAATGTGTATTGAGGTTTGACTAACCAAGCGTAGAAAGGGGCAAGTAGCACAGTAACCAGTGCCGCTAAAGAAGAGTAACGAAACAAAAACGCGACCACTAACCAAGTCGCCATGATCATTCCGGTTAGATCGAATCCTATTGGGGCGATAGCGCCAAGTGCGGTTGCCACGCCTTTACCACCTTTGAAGTGGAAGAAGATCGGATACATATGGCCAAGACACGCCGCAATTGCCACAACCCCAAGAATGATTGGGTCGATCTTGAGGTAGTAGCCAAGCCAGACAGGGATAGTGCCTTTCAGCATGTCACACAAAAGGACGGCAGCTGCTGCGCCTTTACCGCCAACACGCAGGACATTGGTTGCTCCTGGGTTGTTAGAACCTACTGTTCGAGGATCTGGGAGCCTCAAAACTCGGCATATCAAGACCGCACTAGAGATTGAACCTAGTAAGTAGGCAGCAATGATCATGATAAGTGCCAATGGGGTCATGTCTGTCCTTTAACGGTTATACGCCTAACGATGGGAAAATAATGCTCAATCCAAGAGTAATTGATATCATATCTCGAATTACGCAAATAATACGTTTTTTTCCCCAATTTGGGTATCCGACCTCTAAAAGGACAAGTCATGGCACTGGATAAAGTTTTCATTGAGCAGCTAGAAGTAATTACAACGATCGGTGTTTACGATTGGGAGCAAGAGATCAAACAGAAACTGGTGCTTGATATTGAAATGGCTCATGACAACCGCCCAGCAGGCAAGAGTGATGATGTGGTTGATGCTTTGGATTATTCGAAAGTGAGCACTGCAGTACTTGAGCACATTGCAAATGGCCGTTTTCTACTCGTAGAACGTGTTGCTGAAGAAGTCGCAGAGCTTATTATGACTCAGTTCTCTGTGCCGTGGATTAAAATCCGATTGGCTAAACCTGGCGCAGTGCCACAAGCAAAAGCCGTTGGTGTGATCATCGAACGAGGTCAAGCATGACAGTAGCCTATGTTGGTGTTGGCACGAACATAGACCGCGACAAGCATGCAAGGGTGGCATGGACAGAGCTTCAATCGTTAGGGACTAACCTTAAATGCTCTAAAATCTATCACTGTGAGCCCGTCGGTTTTAATAGCCATCCGTTTTATAACTTTGTGATAGAGCTCGACACGTCACTCTCATTGACTGAATTTTCACAGCAGCTGCGTAAAATTGAGTTTAAATGGGGTCGCTCTCAAGATGCGCACAAACTACAAGATCGAAAGCTCGATCTTGATATTGTGCTGTTTGGAGAGGAGGTTTCTGAGTGTGAACCAGAATTACCACGCAGTGATATCTACAAATATCCTTTTGTAACACAGCCGCTTTATGATCTTTGTCCTGCGCGAGTGATCCCGCAAGACGGAAGAACCGTCAGTGAAATATGGCAGAAGATGCAGCAATTAGACTCGCTCTCTGTCGTAGATATAAAACTATAATTTTTAAGGTAAGTAATGAGTTATTTTGAAGCGTTTATATTGGCGTTGGTGCAAGGCTTTACAGAGTTTTTACCTATTTCCAGTTCTGCACACCTAATCCTTCCTTCAGCTGTTTTAGGCTGGGAAGATCAAGGTTTGGCTTTTGATGTCGCTGTCCACGTTGGTACTTTGGCAGCTGTTGTTATCTATTTCCGTAAAGAAGTGGTCTCTCTGTTGAGCGCATTCTTTGGTTCAGTGTTTAAAGGCGATCGTAGTAAAGAAGCGAAGTTAGCGTGGATGATCATTCTCGCGACGATTCCTGCGTGTATCTTTGGCTTGTTGATGAAAGATATTGTTGAGCTTTACTTACGCAGTGCGTGGGTGATCGCGACGACAACGATTATCTTTGGTCTATTGTTATGGTGGGTGGACAAGAACTCAAGCCTGCGCGATGACGAATACCAAGCGGGTTGGAAAAAGGCGCTGTTTATTGGTCTTGCTCAAGCAATGGCGATCATTCCGGGCACGTCTCGTTCTGGCGCAACCATTACCGCGGCGCTTTACCTTGGTTTCACACGTGAAGCGGCGGCTCGATTCTCTTTCTTGATGTCTATCCCAATCATCACTCTGGCTGGTGGTTATTTAGGTCTTAAGTTGGTGACAAGCGGTGATCCAATCCATGTTGGCACTTTGCTAACGGGCGTTGCGGTGTCTTTCATCAGTGCTTACATCTGTATCCACTTTTTCTTGAAGCTTATCTCTCGTATGGGCATGACACCGTTCGTTATCTACCGCCTGATTCTAGGTTGTGGTCTGTTTGCTTTCTTAATGATGCAGTAACAGACACAGGCAACGGTCTCGCTGTAAGAATTGAAACAAAAGGCCCGCTTAACTGCGGGCTTTTTATACGTTTTAGGTAGAGCGGCGACGATTAACTGCTAGCGAGTTCTGATAGGGCGTTTTCAATTGCGATGGCTCTGCGTTTCTCTTGTTCTTCTCGAATATCTTTGCCTTTAAAACCAGCGGTAATGATCGCTTTTACTTCGACTTGAAGCGCCGCTTGGTAGGCGACTTCAAAGCGCGCTTTTTGAGGATAAGGCTGATCTTCTAATCCTTTTCGGCCTGCGTGGTCGGCCTGGCAGCAAAGTAGTATATCGTCGAGCCTATCTGGCTTACGCCAAACATCGAACTTGTTGAGAACCTTGAGAAAGGTGGTTGGTTTGAGCTCGCCTGCGCGGTGGATATTAGAATGTTGCTCGCACACTAACAACGCAAGGTCTCTGAATTCATTGGGCACTCTGACTCTTTCACACAGCTTCTTAATGATTTTTAAGCCTGTATGGCAATGCATTTTGTGGCTTGGCCACTCGCTTTCTGGCGTGACGCCTTTACCTAAATCATGTACTTGAGCGGCAAAACGCACGGGTAACGATGAGCTTAATCGCGCAGCTTGCTGAGCAACCATCAGAGTGTGAATGCCCGTGTCGATCTCAGGGTGCCACTTTTCCGGTTGAGGTACACCAAACAGCGCGTCAATTTCAGGCAACACAACAGCCAATGCACCACACTCTTTAAGTATCGAAAGGAATACTTCAGGGTGCGGAGTACTAAGGGATTTATGCCACTCTTGCCAAACTCGTTCGGCAGTGAGATGTGCCAGTTCACCGGATTGAACTATCTCGCTCATCATCACCATGGTTTCTGGTGCAACCGTAAAGTTGAGGTGATGGAGTTTGGCGGCGAAGCGAGCCACACGCAGCACACGGAGAGGATCTTCAACAAAAGCGTCCGAGACGTGCCTTAGAATACGATCAGAGAGATCTTTCTGGCCATGATAAGGATCGTGAAGTTGGCCTTTATCATCTTGAGCTATAGAGTTGATGGTCAGATCTCGACGCATCAGGTCTTCTTCCAAACTCACGTCTGGCGCGAAGTAACATTCGAAGCCTGTGTAACCAGAGCCTGATTTTCTCTCAGTGCGAGCCAGTGCGTGCTCTTCTTTGGTTTTTGGGTGCAAGAATACCGGGAAATCTTTTCCCACAGCAGTAAAGCCAAGGTTTTCCATCTCTTGAGGGGTACTCCCTACCACGACCCAATCTCTATCATAACTATCAATATTGAGCAGCTTATCGCGCACTGCTCCACCGACTAGATAGCGTTGTAGCCCGTTGTCTTTTGGTAGGCTATCGTAAATTTGCAACTTATCACCTCGAAATGTTTTATCACTGCTGGACTTTACTGCAAGCAATGGTACTTTCCATTAATCGTAATTATAGGGCAGCACATGTATAAGGAATATTTTGGCTTCGTTGAGATGCCATTTTCGATTGTACCAAATTCTCGCTACTTGTTTTTGAGTCAGCGCCATCAAGAAGCGATGCAGAACCTACAAGCCGGTTTAGGCGAGGGTGGGGGCTTTGCGATGCTTACTGGTGAGGTTGGTACAGGGAAAACAACGGTCGCTAAGGCGATGTTGTCTTCATTGGATAGTCATACTCAGGCTGGCCTTATACTTAACCCTACGTTTTCAAATACGGATTTACTAGAAGCTATCTGCGATGAGTTTGAGGTCGAGTACCCAGAACAAGCATCGTTGAAACAGCTCAGTCAGGCTATTCATTATTTTATACTTGATAGCCATGCCGAAGGCATTCAAACCCTATTGGTGATCGATGAAGCCCAACACCTCGCTGCCGATGTGTTGGAGCAGTTACGCCTTCTAACAAACTTGGAAACCGACAATCGTAAGCTGTTAAAAGTACTGTTGGTCGGCCAGCCGGAATTACAACAGCACTTACAAACCACGCAGCTACGTCAGCTAGCACAGCGCATTACTGGTCGTTATCACTTACTGCCTCTTAATACCGAAGAAACGGGCAAGTACATCGCGTTTCGTTTGGAGACGGCGGGTGGCGAGCAGATGTTGTTTTCGAACCGTTCTATCAAGCTGATTGCTCAATATACGCATGGTATTCCAAGGCTCATTAACTTGGTGTGTGATAAAGCACTGCAGTTGGCTTTTCATGACGGTGAGCAGCTACCGAGCAATGAAACGGTTAACCGAGCGTGTCAGCAGGTTATGTCCTTTCAGGCCGATGTGTATCACGTCGAGAAAGCTCTAACTTCTCGTGTCGCGCCTAAGTTATTCCAATACGCAGGGATTGCGACGTTAAGCGTTGGTCTTGCAATAGCGACCTTTAACTTCGCTCCAAGCTATATCAATGCTTGGTTGCCTACGGATGCATCAAATGGAGCAAAGACGGAAGTGTTAGCACGTACTCAGCGTTCTTTGGTATCAGATGTTCCTAAGTTGGTTGCTGAGCCAAAACCTTCCAAGTTTGCTTTGCCACAAGATATTCAACAGCACTTGATGCAGGGAACCAATCGTTCTCTCGCTATCAAGGACTTGTATACGCTCTGGGGGTATCAGTCTTCACTGCGTGATGGCTTGTGCTTAAGTGAGCCGCAAAGTGTCTTTGTGTGCGAGCAACAACAGTCAAATTTGGATACATTGTTAGAGCTTGGCGTACCCGTGGTCCTTAATCTGGATATCGATCAAGAACCAGTGTTTGCTGTGCTTTATGGTGCGTCTGAGGAGTCTGTCGAGCTCCTCGTTAACGAAAAGCTCTTGGTGATGCCGAAGCAATCCTTAGAGCAAATCTGGCAAGGCGATTACGTCGCTATTTGGAAGCAGCCGCTGCGAGAGACCCTTAAAGAGGGCTATCAAGGTGAAGCGGTTGCTTTGCTTGATCTACTGCTTTCTGAAGTATTAGGAGAGGTTGTTTCCGGTAGTGATGTATTTGATTATGAGTTAAAAATGAAAATCGAAGCATTTCAAACGTGGCAAGGTATGTCTGTTGATGGCATTGCAGGTAAGCGCACCTTAGCAAGATTGCAGAGATTAGCTCAACTCGATTCGCCTAAGCTGATGTCACTAGAAGGGGGCGAAAGCTAATGTCACGTATTATGCACGAACTTAAACAGCCGTCTCACAAGCCATCTTCTATTAATCAGCACTCTCTTAGCAAACCAAGCTTCAAAGGCTACCAGAATCATCATGTTCCTAATTCTGCAAAAGGGATGAGCAACAAGCGAGGTTCATCGTTAGCGATGGGGCTACTCTTAATCTTGGTTCCTTCTTTGTTGGTGGGTGGCGTCTTGGCTTATCAATCGTATATCCAACAACAAGAAGCCGTGAACCAAGCTGCCAATGTCGCTCTGCCAGAATTTAAAACTGAATCAGACATTGAGCCTGAAATTGCGGATGCTGATATAGCAAGCATGGATGCCGTGTCTGAGGAAGAAGATGCCTTGTTCACCGTTCGCCCTGCACCGGCGAGCCAACCGTTGAAAGCATTGCCACGCCAAGAGATGTATGCACAGATTGATTCTGGCGCTAATCGTGCAAACACCGCTGGTGGCTCAGCAGTGATCTTCGCTAATGCTGATAACAACACTCAAATGACAGCCAGTTCTGAATCGTCATCCGTTCAGCCAGGCGCGAGTGATGAAACGACTGCTCTGCAATCAAATAGTGACTTACAATCGGACAGTGATCTGCTGCAAGGGCTAGACCTCAGTGAGTTGCCACCTGATTTGGCATTGAAGCTTGAATCCATTATGGGGGAGCAACAAAGCGCTCCTGAGCCGATGGATTCTAGACCCTCAGGGCAAAGGGGTTCTCCGGTCATTGAGTTGGAAACGCACACCAATAGCTTATCAGGCGTCCTTCCTAAGTTAGACCTACAAACCCATATGTACTCGAGCAGCGAAACCAAGCGTTGGGTAAAAGTGAACGGCCAAGAAGTGGCGCAAGGAGATTGGATTGGACAAGACATTCAATTACTAGAGATTAAGCCACAATCAGTGATCATAGAGTTCAATCAACAGAAGATAGAAATCCCGGCTCTGTACGAGTGGAAAGGTTAGCGATTTCTATACGTATTTAGATAACAGATAAATAAAAAGGAGCACCTCGGTGCTCCTTTTTGATATTCGATACTGAATTTACTGTACCTGATACAAGCGTTAAGTCTACGCCCAACCGTTTGGTGATTTTCTGCGACGAGGCATGATGTGTGGCAGAACAAGGCCTAGAAGTAGACCAATACCCGCAACACCACCACCGTACATGAAGTACTTCAATAGTAGGTCGTCTTTTTGAGTGTCTAGCTTAGCGCGCAGTTCACGGTTCTCTGTTTGAGAACTCGTTAGCTGTTGGCTAATTTCACTGTAGTTCTGTTCTAGTTCAGCAATCTGCTTGTTACGAGAATCTAGAGAGCTTGCTAGGCCAGCTTTTTCGCTGTCAGCACTCTGACGAGCATTCGCTAGCTTGCCTTTAACTTCCGTCAGCTCTTTCTCTAGCTTAGGCATACGCAGTGCCATGCTTTCTTGAGTGCTTACAAACTTGCTTTCAACCCAACCTTTACGGCCACGGTTGTCTTGAATTTGGGTGTAACCCGTACTCTTGTTAGTTTGTAGGAATGTAATCTTTTCACCAGCATCAACACTACCGATGATACGGAATGTGTTGTTTGGGCCAGAATGCATATAAGTAAATAGTTTGTCAGCAATATAACGGTCTTGTGCAAAGGCAGCTGGAGCCGCAAGCATTGCGAACAAAACTAAGCTAATCAGTTTTTTCACAGTAAATCCCTTAACGATTCAAATTGGGTAGGCGTATGAGTCAGCCTCAATCAGCAAATAATATTTAGTTTCTTTATGCGGTGCAACAAAGAAGGGAGGCAAAGCCTCCCTTTCTGTGCGTTTGAGTCAATAATGACATGGCATTTACATATCGTTACTGAAGCTCACACTGTTCTGACGCTAGTATTCACTAACGCAGTCGCGATTACATAGTAAACGCAGCTTGAATTCCGTAGAAGAACACAACAGCAAGTAGAGCACCTGCAGGTAGTGTCACAATCCAAGAAGCCACGATATTACGTACAACGCCTAAGTTTAGTGCTGCGATACCACGAGCAAAACCAACACCTAAAACAGCACCAACGAGTGTTTGTGTAGTAGAGATTGGAAGGCCAGTACCTGAAGCTAGTACAACCGTACATGCAGTTGCAAGTTGTGCAGCAAAGCCACGGCTTGGTGTTAGTTCTGTAATACCAGTACCAACGGTTGCCATTACTTTATGACCCATTGTTGCAAGACCAACAACGATACCGAATCCACCTAGAGGAAGAATCCACCATGCGATAGTACTCTTACCTGTGATTTCACCCATGTGCTCAACGGTTGATACAACAGCAGACAGTGGACCAATCGCGTTCGCAACGTCGTTTGAACCGTGTGCAAATGCCATCGCACAAGCTGTGATAACCATGAGTACAGAGAAGATGCCTTCAACACCTGCAAAGCCGTGGTCTTCTTCGCGGTTAGCGAATTTCTTCTGGATGTATAGGTAACCGCCGATCATTACAAGCGCAGAAACGCCAGCAGCCCAAACCCATGCTTCAGTGTTGCTTAGGTGAAGACCAACGTGCTTAAGGCCTTTCTTGATGGTTACAAGTGCAATTACCATTGTTGTAATGAACATGTATACCGGTACAAAGCGTTTCGCGTTAAATAGCGGGTTCTCTGTATCAAAAATCAGTCGTTGAGCACTTACAAATATGACGTAAGCGAAGAAACCGGAAATAACCGGTGTGATAATCCAACTGCCCACAATGCCTTGAACGCTGTTCCAGTCTACCGCTTCAGTACCTACAGACACACAAGCGAAGCCGATGATTGCACCGATGATTGAATGAGTCGTAGAAACCGGCCAGCCCATGTAAGAAGCGAGAAGTAGCCATGTACCCGCAGCAAGAAGTGCTGACATCATGCCGTACACAAGTACATCTGGTTGATGAGCGAATAGAGACGTTTCGATAACACCTTTACGGATCGTGTCTGTTACTTCGCCGCCCGCAAGGTAAGCACCTGCGAATTCAAAGATCATTGCGATAATGATCGCTTGTTTAACGGTTAAAGCTTTAGAGCCTACTGAGGTGCCCATTGCGTTCGCAACGTCATTTGCACCAATACCAATAGCCATCAAGAAACCGAAAGCTGCTGCAACAATAATCAGGACAGTGCCGTAGTTAGCAAGGATATCCATCGTAATACCTAGTTGTTTGATAACAAGCGGAACAAATTTAGACGCAAAAAACCGCTCAGCGAGAGGAATACTCAGCGCATAAGTGGTTTGTTCAAAAAATGCTCTTCGTTATATGGTTAACGTATGATTTAAGATCGAGAAAGCATTACTTCAAGACGAGCGCCTACACGCTGTGCTTGATCTGCAATACCACCAACCCATTCAAGAATTTTGTATAAGAACATGATATCAACTGGATTCAGATCGCCTTCAATTGCCATTAGTTGTTGGCGTAGTTCGATCTGCATCGCATCCGTGTCATCTTCAATTACATCTAATTGATGAATCATTTCGGCAACGAGTGTTACTTCACGGCCTTTAAAGCCAGTCTCAAGTAATTCGTCTAATTCATTGATTACGTTTTGTGCTTGGTTCGCTGCATCTAGACAACGTTTAACGTAAGCGATGAAGTTTTCTTGCATAGGAGCAGGAATGACAAGTTGACGACCATATACACGGCCAGCAATGTCTTTCGCTAGGTTTGCGAGTTTGTCTTGTTGAGTTAATAGCTCCAACATATCGGTGCGATCAACTGGCATAAACAAACCACGAGGAAGTTTAAGGCGAATTTCACGTTTTAGTACGTCAGCTTCTTTCTCAAGGTGAGAAATTTGAGCTCGAATTTCTGATGCTTTTTCCCAGTCACCTTTTGAAGAAACTTCAAAGAAATTAACTAGGTGAGAACAACATTCGTTCACGCATACTACGTGACGCTGCAAAGGTTTAATTGGGGACTTTGCAAATAACCCCATAATTGTATTTACTGGCATGGTCATCCAACCTAATAAATAATAACCTTAAAACAACATACACCATATTCATGGTGAAATGTTAAGCGATGGCTACAAAGTCGCGCATGTTAACCTAATCAATCTCTCATTAAAACTGTTTTAGATCATCATAAGGGCGATATTTCTGACTTGCCGACTTTTCAAATTGGCAATATCCTGTCCCTATCTTCACAGAAAGGTATAACTATGGAAACCGAGATAGAACTGAAGTTTTTTGTTTCTCCTGAATTTTCAGAGACTTTACGCAATAAAATTGCTGAAACTAAAGTACTTCAGCACAGTTGTCGTGAGCTAGGTAACATCTACTTTGACACCGCTGACAACTGGCTACGTAAGCACGATACAGGCTTACGCATTCGACGCTTTGATGACGTATTTGTACAAACCGTAAAGACTGCTGGTCGTGTGGTTGCTGGCCTGCATCAAAGGCCTGAATACAATGCAGAACACGACAGCAACGAACCTAAGTTAGCCCTGCACCCAGAGGATATCTGGCCAGCAGGTAAAGACATCGAAACGTTGCAAGCTGAGCTGACTCCTCTGTTCTCTACCAACTTCACGCGTGAGCAGTGGTTGATTGGTATGCCTGATGGTAGCCAAGTCGAGGTCGCATTCGATCAAGGCTTTGTTGAATCAGGCGACCTGCAAGAACCGATTTGCGAAGTCGAATTGGAACTTAAATCCGGTCAAACGGATGCGCTATTTACATTGTCTCGCCAATTCTGCGAACAAGGTGGCATGCGTTTGGGTAACCTAAGTAAAGCAGCTAAGGGTTACCGCCTTGCTCAAGGTTATCAAGGAGATGAAGTCACTCCTTTGACCTTAGTTGATACTGACAAAAGTGATACCGTTGAATCGTGTTTCATTCAATCTTTAGAGCATGCTCTCGCTCATTGGCACTATCACGAGCAGATTTTCACTGAGCGTCAATCGATTGAAGCGCTACATGAGATCAGTCATTCACTGAGCTTTATCCGCCAGACTTTCACCATTTATGGTGGCATTGTCCCTAGACGTGCGAGTGCTATTTTACGTCAAGAGTTGAAGTGGCTTGAGCAAGAGCTCGACTGGCTGAAAAGTTATGATCACTTCGAAGACTTGCTGGAAGATAAAGGCCATGTACTACGTAAACTCGATGCGCGTAAGTTCTTAGTCGCTGAGCTTAAAGAGATGCAAGAGCAACTGCCAGATCGTGAAGATCTGCTTACCTTGCTGAGTTCTGCTCGATACACTGGGTTATTATTAGATCTGAGCCGTTGGATCTTGTCTCGTGGCTGGCAACCTTTCTTAGATGAAAAAGCACGTGAGCAAATGGCTCGTGGTATCGAATGGTTTTCCGTGCAGCAACTCGATCGCACATGGGCCGATTTGATGGAAGCTTTCCCGCCAGAGCGAGTGATGACTAGCCAAGCGTATATTGATCAGCAATACCGTTTGATGCGTAATCTGTATTCTGGCGTTGGTTTCGCGAGTTTGTATGATGACGATGAACGAAACAGCTTCCGCTTGCCATGGGCCGATATGGTGCAAGGCATTGATGACTTGCTGGCACTTAAAACATTAGAGCCTTTGACTGAGAAGCTGGAAGGCGATGAGAAGCTTCAGCTAGAGCGTTGGTTAGCTCGTCAAGAAGTGTCCATTCTGCATGCGATGGAACAGACACGCCAAATCAGTGTTGAGGTTGAGCCATACTGGCAAGACTAAACTCGATACCTGTATCAATAGAAGTATGAATTTGAAAATAGGGCTCGGGCCCTATTTTTTTGTTTGTTGCTCAAGTTTTTCGAGTCGCTCTAAGATTTTCTGTTGCTGCTCGATGATCTTCTCAAGGTGTTTCTCTTTGTTTTCCGCTCGTTGATTCTCATGATGAGTTGGGGAGGTGATCAAAGAAGTAATCAAGCCTGAAATCATACCAAACACACCGACACCACAGATGATCACCATTGAAGCCACTAACTGACCGGAAGTTGTCACTGGGTAATGGTCGCCATAACCCACAGTACTGATGGTCACAAACGCCCACCATAAAGCATCATGACCTGTAGTGATGTTGGCGTTCGGATCTTTGTGTTCCAATAGCAGGATCGTGCCAGCACCGATAGTCAGTAAGATCACCAAAAGCAGAATGATGGAAGCGAAAGTGGTCTCTTTCCTATTACGAAATAACTCTCTTAAAATACGTTTACTTGAACGCAGAACTAAGATGACTCGCAGAATTTGAAAAATACGGGCGAAACGAAGAGGCTCGATCATTGGGATACTTGCTAAGAAATCGATCCAGTGTACTTTTAGAAATTCTTTTTTGTTTTGTGATCTAAATAGATCAATTGTGAGCTGAAAAAGAAAAACACTACAGATTATAAAATCGAGGCCGATAAGGACTTGTTTCGATTCTTTATCGATCGGTACGAACAATAAGCCTGAGATCACAAATAACGCTAAGAAAGAGAGAATCAGTGACAATAAGCTCATCGGCTTGGTGGCGTCTTTGGTATTATTCAACATTCATACGAGGCTCAAAATAAATCGCGAACTTTGACTGACATAGCCACCTCGCGGATATAGAAGCCATCAATATATAAGAATTAATGGAGAACTGACAATGACTAAACTGTCATTCAAGCCGTGGGAAAGGATAATCTCTGACGTTCGTCTCGTTCCAAAAATGGTCATGTTGATGATATTCAGCACTATCTTGATCATTTCGAAGCAGCTATGGGACGCAAGTACGTTTTACGATTCATTGCTTGCTGTAACGAACAATGCGCAAGTCGCACAACAGCATTACGAGACTTACCTAGTTCAAGTGGCTTGGCAAACAGCCTTGATGATCATTGTGTTTGTGGTTCTTCTGTTAGCAGCGGCGCGCGTTATGCTGCGCCAGACTCAATACCTTAATGACGCCATTAAAACCATGGCAGATAAGAACTTATCAGTGCCGATTCAAATGGATTGTAAAGATGAATACGGCGATGTGGCACGCGAACTTGAAAAAACTCGCGTCCAACTGAACGACATGATCAAAACTCAGGTGGCCTCTTCTGATGAGCTGTTTGCTCTGACGGAAGTGATGACCATCAGCATGTCTGAAACCAAAGAGTCAGCTCAAGAAGAGTTCAACGAGATCGATCAACTGGCAACAGCAATGAGTGAGATGACGTCGACGGTGCAAACTGTCGCTGAGCATGCACAAAGCGCTTCGTCATTGACTGAACAGGCATCAGGCCAAGCTCTTACTGGTCAGAAGTTCGTTCAAGGATCAGTGTCTAAGATGAGTGAGCTATCTTCAGATATCGCAGCATCTGCAGCAGCGGTAAACCAAGTAGAAGAACGCGTTGACTCAATTGGCAGTGTGGTTGGTACTATCCAAGGCATTTCAGAACAGACAAACCTACTAGCATTGAACGCTGCAATTGAAGCGGCACGTGCCGGTGAAGCGGGTCGTGGTTTTGCGGTTGTTGCTGATGAGGTTCGTAACCTTGCACAGCGCACTCAGCAAGCGACGGTAGAGATTCAAGACATGATCAGTCATCTACAAAGCAGCGCTAACTCTGCGGTAGAACTGATGGAGAAGAGTGTTGTTGAAGCGGCTGAAGGTGTTGATCTGGTGACTAACGCGGGAAGTGAGCTTGACGGCATTGTAAGCCAAGTCAATCAAATCAATGATATGAACTTCCAGATCGCGACCGCTGCAGGCCAACAGAGCAGTGTTGCTGAAGAGATGAGCGTCAACCTGACCAATGTACGCGAGCTTGTTGAAGCTTCAGTTGTGGTGGTTGGTGAACTGCTCGAGACCTCTCAGCTTATGGAAAGTAACGCGCAAGAACTCGACGGTAAGATTAAGCAATTTAAGGTTTAGTCCTCAGCACCCAATCTTCATCCGTCAAAGGCTAATTCCCAGAGACTGTTTCTCGGTTGTAAGCTCAACCAGATAAGTTAATCGATAAAACGCCCACATTGCTAATGTGGGCGTTTTTTATTGGCGTAACTTTGGTATAACTTATCTTTAGTTATGAAAACTCGTTATTGAAGAACTGAATCGATAAACCGATTGTTCGGCGCGCAGCTTATACAAGGAAGAAACATGCCATTGCCTTCTCAACTCATCACTCACTCCCAGTCTGCTTTTGAGCAATTATTAGAGCATCAAAGTGAAGCCATCAATACTTGGTCTGAGCCACTGACTGAAGATCTTAAACGTGTACTCGGTTTAAGCTGTTTTATTGGTGATTGCCTGCAGCGTGATACGGTTTTATGCGGTGACTTACCTGATATGTTGGCATACGAAGAACGTGCTGAAGGATACCGAGAACGCTTGGCTGAATTACTTTCTGGTTGCACCGATGAAATGAGCGGTCAGCGCGTGCTGCGTCAATTCCGCAATCGAGAAATGACCTACATTGCTTGGCGTGATTTCATGGGTTCGTGGGAGCTAGAGCAGAGCCTAAATCATCTATCGATGTTGGCTGAGGCGATGATCTTCGAAACCTACCAATGGCAGTACGATATTTGTTGTAAAGAGTGGGGCACACCTTGTAATGAACAAGGCGAAGCACAGCCGATGTTGATCATTGGTATGGGCAAGCTAGGGGGCGGTGAGCTTAACTTCTCTTCCGATATCGATCTGATCTTCACCTACCCAGAGAATGGTGAAACCCAAGGTGCAAGACGCAGCATTGCCAATGCGCAGTTCTTTACACGTCTCGGGCAACGTATTATTAAGGCGCTTGATCAGCAAACCTTCGATGGATTCTGTTATCGAGTAGACATGCGCCTGCGTCCATTCGGTGAGAGTGGTCCACTGGTCATGAGTTACGCTGCGCTAGAAGATTACTATCAAGAACAAGGTCGCGATTGGGAACGCTACGCTATGGTCAAAGCGCGTGTGATGGGCAGTGAGATGTACCCTGAGTATCAAGAGCTTCGCCAAATGCTACGCCCGTTTGTGTTCCGCCGTTATATTGATTTTAGTGCGATTCAATCTCTGCGCCGTATGAAATCAATGATCAGCAGCGAAGTACGCCGCCGTGGCCTTTCAAACAATATCAAGCTTGGTTCTGGTGGTATTCGCGAAGTTGAGTTTATAGCCCAAGTCTTCCAATTGATTCGTGGTGGACGCGAACCAAGCCTTCGTGGCCGAGGATTATTAGAAACCTTGAGTGCGATTGAGTCACTTAACCTTCTGGAAGCTCAAGAGGTGGGACATTTACGTGAAGCTTACCTGTTTTTACGCCGCCTAGAAAACCTATTACAAGCGATGGCCGATAAGCAAACTCAAACCCTACCCGATGGTGAATTCGAACAGTTACAGCTAGCCGTCGCCATGCAGTTTTCCGATTGGGATGGTTTGATTGATGCGACCCGTGCTCATATGGCAAATGTACATACGGTATTTGAAGACTTGATTGGGGTCGATGAAGAAGATGCGAACCCAATCGCGAGCCACTTTAGCGAGTTGTGGGATATGGCCCATAAACCCGATGTAATTGAGCACGTGTTGGAACACGATATTGCGGTCGCGAGCCCGCCTGATGCGGCGAAAACGATCATTCAGTTTAAAGCCGATTTGGCTAAAAAGACCCTTGGCCCTCGTGGGCGGGAAGTCCTGAATCGTCTAATGCCTAAAGTATTTCAAGCTTTATATACGAATAAAGACGCCGAGTTTGGTTTGTCGCGAGTGCTACATTTACTGCAAAAAATAGTGACGCGTACCACTTACCTTGAGCTATTGGATGAACACCCAGCAGCGCTGACTCAGTTAGTTCGCTTATGTACAGCAAGCCCGATGATTTCGGAGCAGTTGGGTCGTTATCCAATTCTGTTAGATGAACTTATCGACCCTCAGCAACTCTACAATCCCGTGCCTTTAGAGTCTTACAAGACCGAGTTGCGTGATTATCTAGCCCGTATCCCTGAAGATGATATGGAGCAACAGATGGAAGGTCTGCGTCAGTTTAAGCAGACCTGTATATTGAGAATTGCAGCCGCGGATATTGCGGGTGCTCTACCTGTCATGAAGGTCAGTGATCACCTGACCTACTTAGCAGAAGCCATTGTGGAGGCGGGGGTCAATCAAGCTTGGTTACAAGTATCCGCCAAGTTTGGTGAACCGACCCATGTTAAAGATCGCGAAGGTCGCGGTTTTGCTGTCGTTGGTTATGGCAAAGTCGGTGGTTGGGAGCTTGGTTATAACTCCGATCTTGATATCGTGTTCATGCACGACTGCCCGGTACACATCTATACTGATGGAAAGAAAGAGATCGATGGACGCCAATTCTACTTAAGATTAGCGCAGCGTATTATTCATATTTTCTCGACCAGAACTGCTTCTGGCATTTTGTACGAAGTCGATACTCGCCTACGCCCTTCTGGTGCATCTGGTCTATTGGTGAGTCCAACCGATGCCTTTGACGAGTATCAGCACAATGACGCGTGGACATGGGAGCACCAGGCCCTCACTCGTGCTCGTATGATTTACGGTGATGACTTATTGGTATCTGCGTTTAACAAAACTAGGCATGAGGTTTTGTGCTTGCCACGAGATGAGGCAACACTCAAAAAGTCCGTTGTGGATATGCGTGAAAAAATGCGCGGCCATTTAGGCGGTAAAAAAGTCGATAGATTCATGCTTAAACAAGATGCGGGTGGTATTACCGATATTGAATTCTTAGCGCAATATTTAGTGCTTAGATACAGTAATGAGAAGCCAAAGCTTACTCGTTGGTGTGACAATGTACGAATCTTCGAAAGCTTGTTGTCACAAGGGATTATGGACGAGCAGCAAGGCATGGCATTAACCCATGCTTATACAACATTAAGAGATGAAATCCACCACCGTAATCTACTTAATCTTGATGCGGATGTGGCGATTGAAAAGTTTGAAATGGAAAGAGAACATGTTGTTCAAGCATGGAAGCAGTGGATGGAAGCATAACCCAGTCATATAGTAATGACGGATGTACCTATCTTGATAGGCTTTTACTCATTTATCTATAGTTTAGCCTCTGTAATCAGTGTGCTAGACTCTAGCCAGATTCGATTTTTGGAGATCCATAATGAAACCAATTCTACCTGACTACAGCCAATCAGGCGTTCTTGTTGTCGGTGACGTAATGCTTGACCGTTACTGGTATGGCCCAACTGGCCGTATTTCACCAGAAGCGCCTGTACCCGTTGTAAAAGTAGAAAATAACGAAGAGCGTCCTGGTGGTGCAGCCAACGTAGCAATGAATATTGCTTCTCTTGGTGGCCATGCTCATATCGTTGGTTTGACCGGTAAAGATGAGCCTGCTGAGGTGTTAAAAAATACCTTAGGCGCACTAAAGGTTAAATGTGATTTCGTTGAGTTGGAAGACTACCCAACCATTACTAAACTGCGAGTGATGAGTCGTGGTCAGCAGCTCATTCGCCTTGATTTTGAAGACAAATTCGAGAATACGGATCCTGAGCTTGTTTTGTCTCGTATGGAGCAAGCGCTCCCTAACGTGCGCTCGGTAATTCTATCTGATTACGCGAAAGGTGCGTTGGAGCACGTGCAGAGCTTTATCCAAAAAGCACGCGCAGTAAAAGTTCCTGTGTTTATCGACCCGAAAGGCGCAGACTTTGAACGCTACCGTGGAGCAACGTTGCTTACACCAAACATGGCTGAGTTCGAGTTGGTGGCTGGCAAAGTAAAATCTGAAGAAGAAATGATCGAAAAAGGACTCGCGTTAATCGAAGAGTTTGATTTCGAGGCTTTGTTGGTAACGCGCAGCGAACATGGTATGACTTTGCTTCGCAAAGGTTTGGAACCATTCCACTTGCCGACTCAAGCTAAAGAAGTGTATGACGTGACAGGTGCGGGTGATACGGTTATCTCGGTACTGGCAGCTTCCGTTGCTGCTGGTAAGCCACTGGATGAGGCGTGTGCACTGGCGAACGCTGCTGCGGGTGTGGTAGTAGGTAAGCTTGGTACATCTACACTGTCTACGATTGAGTTAGCGGAAGCGATTCACGGTAGTCAAGACACAGACTACGGTGTTATCTCTGAAGCGGCACTGGTTGAAGCGGTGAAGCGTGCTCGTGCGAAAGGCGAGAAAGTGGTGATGACCAATGGCTGCTTTGATATTCTGCATGCTGGTCATGTTTCTTACATGAACCATGCGGCTGAGTTGGGCGATCGTTTGATCGTTGCGGTGAATACTGACGAATCAGTGAAACGCTTGAAAGGCCCTGGTCGCCCTGTGAACCCAACTGATCGTCGTATGGCGGTATTGGCTGGCTTAGGTGCAGTTGATTGGGTTGTGCCATTCTCTGAAGATACCCCTCAACGTTTAATCTCTGAGGTACTGCCAAGCATTCTTGTGAAAGGTGGTGATTACAAGCCTGAAGAGATTGCTGGTGGTGCGGAAGTGATTGCTGCTGGTGGTGAAGTGAAAGTACTTAACTTTGAAGATGGTTGCTCTACCACTGAAATCATTAAAGCGATTAAAGGTGGTCGAGGCTAGTTTTTAGTTTTTGGCGTTAAGCTTTTAGTTAGGCAGTAAATCTCGCTTTAATCGATAATAAAAATGCCGCTCAATGAGCGGCATTTTTGTAACGGTAACTTGAGTAATTAAGAGTTACTTACTTGCTACTTTTAGACCTGCGTTTACATCAACAATGTCTTGTTCGCTTAGCGTACCAACTGCTTGACGAAGCTGAAGTACACTTAGGATGTAGTTGTAACGAGCATCTGAAAGGTTTTTGTTCGCATCATATAGACGACGAGTCGAATCTAGTACGTCAACGATAGTACGAGTACCTACATCAAAACCAGCTTCTGTTGCTTCTAGAGCAGACTGAGCAGAAACTACAGACTGTTCGTAAGCGCGTAGAGCACCGATCGAAGCGCTGATGTTGTTGTTGAATGCACGTACGTCTTTTACAACGCTACGGTAAGTTGCTTCTAGATCTTCACTTGCTGCAACGTAGTTGTATTCAGCCTGTTTAGTCAATGAAGTTGTGTTACCACCCGTGTATAGAGGTACAACTAAGTTCAAACCAATGTTTAGGTTGTCTTGGTCGTAATCTTGGGTGCTGTTTGATTGATCTGAAACAGCGTAGCTACCATCTAGGGTTAAGCTTGGTAGGTGACCAGAGCTTGCTAGAGAGATGTTGTCTTTTGCTACGTCTTGAGAGATACGTGCAGCCAATAAGCTAAGGTTCTTTTGTTCTGCTTGTTCAACAAGTGCAACTGCAGACTCAGAAGATTTGCTTGCTGAGAAACGATCAGTATCTAGGATGCTTAGGTTAGAGTGTTCCTGACCTGTAATCTCACGAAGACCTTCGTAGCTATTCGTTAGGTCGTTCTCTGCAAGAACTTCATCAGCCAAAACACCATCGTACTGAGCTTGCGCATCATGTACATCGGTGATTGCTGAAAGACCTACTTCAAAACGTTGCTTAGTTTGTTCTAGTTGACGAGCAACCGCTGCTTTCTCTGCACGAACAAATTCTAGGTTATCTTGAGCGCGAAGCACTTCGAAGTATGCTGTCGCAACACGAAGGATCAAGGCTTGTTGTTCTGCCGCGTAAGCTGAATCAGATTGACGAGCGGTTTTCTCTGCCGTATCTAGTGTGATCCATGAAGAACGCTGGTAAAGCTCTTGGCTGAAGCCGATAGCAGCTCCCCAAGTGTTGTTATCAATGCTTGAATTACCAACACCTGATGTATCTCGATCACCACGATTAATGTCGTAGTTTGCTGTTAGGTTGATTTGCGGTAACAAAGAGCTACGACTTGACGTTACTGCTTCAAAAGCGGCATCGCGCTGCGCTGCTGAACGAAGAAGTTGTGGATCGTTCTGTTTTGCTTGGTCGTAAACTTCAGCTAGCGTATCAGCAAAAGCTGACGAACTCAGGCTGCCAATTGCTGCACTGATAAATAGTGGAAGCAGTTTTTTCATTTTCCTATTCCTGCCTTTTATGGAATTTTCTTTAGAAGAGTTTAACCCAGTTTGGTGGTAATTTACTCGAAACTTTGCACTTTTTTACAGTTAACTGTCCACTTGTGCAATATTTATTTTTTAAAGCTTAACTTTAATTATAAATTTTATATAAAAAGTTGAACCTTATCCTTGGTAGTTAACTCGGACAATGAGTAAACTATAAAGATCACTTAGTGAGGTACCAAATGCAACAGTATGACAATCAACGACATGAGTTTACTCCGCAAGATGTGGAAATAGTCTCAAAAGAGACGCTGTTTCGTGGTTTTTTCAAAATGGTCAAGTACACATTTAAACATAGACTATTTGAGGGAGGCTGGAGCCAACCAATAGAGCGTGAGATGTTTGAGCGTGGACATGCTGCCGCTTTGCTACCTTATGATCCTGTGCGTGATGAAGTGGTGATCGTCGAACAGATCCGTGTCGGAGCCCTAGAGCATGAGAACCCATGGCAATACGAAATTGTTGCTGGGATCATTGATACGGACGAATCGCCACAAGACGTCGCTCGTCGTGAAGCAATGGAAGAAGCCGGAGTCGAAGTCGGATCTGTATTGCCTATTACTTCGTATTATCCTTCATCTGGTGGTTGCTCTGAAAAGCTCGACGTCTTTGTTGGCTGTGTTGATGCAACGACAGCCAAAGGGGTACACGGATTGGACTACGAAGGTGAAGACATTCGTGTACAAGTGATGAGTCGCGAAGCGGCTTATCAGTTGGTAAAAGATGGTGTATTTGAAAATGGAGCCACGATCATTGCGCTACAGTGGCTACAATTGAACTACCAAGAATTACAGTCAGAGTGGATAGATTAACGTCATGCCAAATATCGCGGTCAAAAAACCGTATCATGTTGATCTTGCTGAATTGATGCGAGTTTACGAGACTAACTATGCCAAACTGAACGCTTTGTTACCGGTTGGGCATGAGGTTGGTGACGTTCGCTGTTACCAAGCCGTTAATATGGTGTATCAATTGACAGTGAATGAGGTCACAAAATACACCACATTAATAGATATATGTCAGAGTGATGCGATGCCAGTGTTTCCTTTGCCAAAAATGTCTGTCAGGCTATATCACGACGCTCGAGTTGCAGAAGTGTGCGCTAGCGGGGATTTTTCGCGAGTCAAAGCGAAATATGACTACCCCAACACTAAGCTTCTGCAAAAGGACGAGAAATTTCAATTGAATAAATTTCTTGGGGAATGGTTAACGTTTTGTTTAAAAACGGGTATCAGCCGAACCCCAATTGCCTTTTAATTGAGCCTATTTATCAACACTTTTAAAGTCTAAACAGTAACGTATCTGGATTTGTTATTTTGGAATTATCACACACTTCAAAATTTGATGAGAGCACTATTAAGCTTGTGCAGCTAACGGACACGCATTTATTTGCGCCGAGCAATGGCAGCTTATTAAGCATCAACACTCAAGATAGCTTTCGTGCTGTAGTCGATGGCATTGTTAGTCAGGGCTTTGACTATCAAGCGATTTTAGCAACCGGTGATATATCTCAAGATCACAGTGCTGAGTCGTACCAGAAATTTGAGTCAGGGATTCAGCCTTTGGAAAAGCCATGCTATTGGCTGCCAGGGAACCATGACTTTAAGCCTAATATGGGCAGTGTTTTACCATCACCACAAATACAGTGTGTTGAGCATGTCTTGCTAGGCGATAACTGGCAGATGGTGATGCTAGACTCGCAGGTGGTTGGTGTGCCTCATGGTCGCCTCAGCGATCAACAGCTTGACCTATTAGAACAGAAGCTGACGGAGTTCCCTGAACGTAATACCTTGGTTCTATTGCACCACCATCCATTGTTGGTTGGCAGCGCATGGTTAGATCAACATAACCTAAAAGACGCCGATCAATTTTGGGATGTGGTTCAACAGCACACCAATGTTAAAGCCGTACTGTGTGGTCACGTTCATCAAGACATGAACCGAGATCATCATGGTGTACAAGTCATGGCAACACCGTCGACTTGTGTGCAATTCAAACCTAACTCAGATGACTTCGCGGTTGATACTTTGTCTCCGGGCTGGAGAGAGATTGAATTACATCAAGACGGTACCGTTAGCACGCAAGTTCGTCGTCTGCCTCATGGGCAGTTCTTGCCTGATTTTAAGGCTGCTGGTTACTAATGAAGGCGGTTATTGATGCTAGGCTCTAATCAACAAGCTAATAAGCCATCGCTGCTTCTCTATATTCACGGATTTAACAGCTCATCACGTTCTCATAAAGCGAATGTGATGGCAGATTACTGTGCGGAGCATCGCGCTGATATTAAAGTCGTAACCCCTCAACTGCCGAGTTTCCCTCAACAAGCGGCACTTCATTTACAGCAGCTGGTGGAGCAATACAAAGAGCAATATCAAATAGCGTTGGTCGGTAGCTCGCTGGGTGGCTATCTTTCAACATGGCTGAATAGCCACTATGGTTTTAAAGCGGTGGTTGTAAACCCAGCAGTGAAGCCGTATGAGCTTCTTGCTGACTATTTAGGTGAACAAGTAAACCCATACACAGATGAACGATATGTACTGGAAACAAAACATATTGATGAACTGAAGGCGTTAGAGGTTTCGGCTATCGCTAAGCCGAGCGACTTCTGGTTACTTCAGCAAACGGAAGACGAAGTTCTGGATTACCGACAAGCGGTAGAGAAGTACCAAGGTGCAACACAGACAGTAGAAGAGGGCGGGGATCATAGCTTTGTTGATTTTGAACGCTACCCACAACAAATCATCACCTTTCTAAATCTTTAATCTGTTCCACCAACCAAGTGATTTTCTCTTGTTTGCCTGTTATTTCATCTATCAATGGTGAAATATCATAGTTTGATGTCTTAGTTTTTGAACTAGCTTGACATCATTACTCAGCTTCCAGACTATATTCCCCAATACTTCGCTCGTTCGCTCTACTATGACGGTTCATAGTAATGATTCTGCTTTAGTGAAACTGGAGCCAGCGAACTGACGCAAACTTTTTGAGTAAACTCCGTATTATGACTGAACAATATAATGCAAAAGACCTCGAGGTACTTGAAGGTCTCGACCCTGTGCGACACCGCCCGGGAATGTATACCGAGACAGAAAGACCTAACCACCTTGCCCAAGAAGTCATTGATAACTCGGTCGATGAAGCACTAGCGGGACACGCTAAGAAGATCAAAGTGGTACTTCATGCAGACCAATCGTTAGAAGTTACCGATGACGGCCGTGGTATGCCTGTCGATATCCACCCTGAAAAAGGGATCTCAGGTGTTGAGCTGATTTTAACTAAGCTCCACTCTGGCGGTAAATTCTCGAATAACAACTATAAGTTCTCTGGTGGTCTGCACGGTGTAGGTATCTCGGTTGTAAACGCGCTGTCAAAACGTGTTGAAGTGACCGTACGCCGAGAAGGTCAGGTTCACGAGATCGCACTTGAAGGCGGTCATGCAGTAACAGAGCTTACTGTGACGGGCACTTGTGGTCATCGTAACAGTGGTACATCAGTACATTTCTGGCCTGATCCTAAGTACTTCGATAGCCCTAAATTCTCGACACTTCGTCTGATTAACAACCTACGTGCAAAAGCAGTGCTTTGCCCAGGTTTAGAAATTACCTTTATCGACAAAGTCGGTGGTGAAGAGCATAAATGGTTCTATGAAGATGGTCTAAAAGACTACCTTGCCGAAGGCGTGAAAGGTTACACCTTGCTGCCTGAAGAACCGTATGTTGGCGAATTCGTTGCTGAAACAGAAATGGCAAACTGGGCGATCATCTGGCAGCCAGAAGGCGGCGACATGATCACCGAAAGTTACGTGAACTTAGTACCGACTAAACAAGGTGGTACACACGTAAACGGTCTTCGCCAAGGTCTTCTTGATGCAATGCGTGAGTTCTGTGAATTCCGTAATTTGCTGCCGCGTGGCGTTAAGCTAACGGGCGACGATATCTTCGATCGCTGTTCGTACGTACTGTCGGTGAAGATGCAAGATCCGCAGTTTGCTGGTCAAACAAAAGAGCGCTTGTCTTCACGTCAAACTGCTGCGTTTGTGTCTGGTGTGGTAAAAGATGCGTTTAGCCTGTGGTTGAACGAAAAGCCACAACTGGCAGAACAGCTAGCAGAAGCTTGTATTGCGAATGCCCACCGCCGTATGCGCGCAAGCAAAAAGGTTGTGCGTAAGAAAATCGCTTCAGGCCCAGCACTGCCGGGTAAGCTAACTGACTGTTCAGTTCAAGACTTAAGCCGTACCGAAATCTTCTTCGTGGAAGGGGACTCGGCGGGTGGTTCTGCTAAACAAGCACGTGATCGTGAGTTCCAAGCAGTTATGCCACTTCGCGGTAAGATCCTAAATACATGGGAAGTGTCAGCCGACCAAGTATTGGCTTCGCAAGAAGTGCACGACATCTCGGTGGCTCTAGGCATCGACCCGGACAACGATGATTTATCCGGTCTGCGTTACGGTAAGATCTGTATCCTTGCCGATGCGGACTCGGATGGTCTTCATATCGCGACACTGCTGTGTGCTTTGTTTACTCGCCATTTCCATGCATTAGTTGAAGCGGGTCATATCTATGTGGCAATGCCTCCTCTGTATCGTATCGATTGCGGTAAAGAAGTGTTCTACGCACTCGATGACGCAGAGAAAGACGGTGTGCTTGAGCGACTATCGCAGAAGAAAGCCAAGATCAACGTGCAACGATTCAAAGGTCTGGGTGAAATGAACCCACTTCAGTTGCGTGAAACCACCATGGATCCAAACACTCGTCGCCTTGTGCAGTTAACGATTGATGACAGCGAAGCAACCAACGAGATGATGGACATGCTGCTTGGTAAGAAACGTGCAGATGATCGCCGTACATGGCTACAGACTAACGGTGATATGGCCGAGGTATAATGGATGTCTAACGAAATTACATATGATGGCGTTGAACAGCTGCCAATGCGCAAGTTCACCGAAGATGCCTACTTAAATTACTCAATGTACGTGATCATGGATCGTGCATTGCCGTATATCGGTGATGGCTTGAAGCCAGTACAGCGTCGTATTATCTACGCGATGTCTGAGCTAGGCTTATCGGCTGCATCGAAATACAAAAAATCAGCACGTACCGTTGGTGACGTATTAGGTAAGTATCACCCACATGGTGACTCTGCTTGTTACGAAGCGATGGTATTGATGGCGCAGCCTTTCTCTTACCGCTACCCATTGGTAGATGGTCAAGGTAACTGGGGTGCTCCTGATGATCCGAAATCGTTCGCTGCGATGCGTTATACCGAAGCCAAATTATCTAAGTTTGCTGAGGTTCTTCTAGGTGAACTAGGTCAAGGCACTGTTGACTGGCAACCAAACTTTGATGGCACGATGAAAGAGCCTCAAATGTTGCCTGCTCGCCTACCTCACATCCTACTTAACGGTATCACTGGTATCGCGGTAGGTATGGCGACCGATATTCCACCACACAACGTGCGTGAAGTCGCGAATGCAGCCATTCACCTAATTGATACGCCTAAGTCTGAGCTTTCAGACGTGATGGGTTTCATTCAAGGTCCAGATTACCCGACTGAAGCTGAGATTATCTCCCCGAAATCGGACATCGAAAAGATCTACCGTACTGGACGTGGCAGCATCAAGATGCGCGCGGTTTGGCACAAGGAAGGCTCTGATATTGTTATCACGGCTTTACCTCATCAAGTGTCAGGTGCGAAGTTACTTGAGCAAATCGCTAACCAGATGCGCGCTAAGAAGCTGCCAATGGTTGACGACTTGCGAGATGAATCGGATCACGAGAACCCAACGCGTATCGTTGTCGTTCCTCGTTCGAATCGTATCGACTGTGACCAATTGATGAGTCACCTGTTCGCGTCGACGGATCTAGAGAAAAACTTCCGCGTTAACTTGAACATGATTGGTTTAGATAATCGTCCTCAAGTTAAAGGCTTAGTTCAAATCCTGAAAGAGTGGATCGAGTTCCGTCGCACAACGGTTCGCCGTCGTTTGCAGTACCGTTTAGATAAAGTACTGGCACGCTTGCACATCTTAGAAGGTTTGCTTGCTGCTTATCTTAATATCGATGAAGTGATTGAGATCATTCGTACAGAAGACGAACCATGTCCTGTCCTAATGAGCCGTTTCAACATTTCTGAAATTCAAGCCAATGCGATTCTTGATATTAAACTTCGTAACTTAGCTAAGTTAGAAGAGTTTAAAATCCGAGCGGAACAAGAAGAGCTTGAAGCTGAACGTGAGAAGCTTGAAAAGCTACTCGGTTCAGAGCGTCGCTTGAATACGCTGATCAAGAAAGAAATCCAAGCAGATGCGGATAAATACGGCGATGATCGTCGTTCACCTCTGATTGAGCGCGCTGAAGCGAAAGCGCTAACAGAGCGCGACTTAGTACCAAGCGAACCAATCACGGTTGTGTTGTCTGAGAAAGGTTGGATTCGTCATGCCAAGGGGCATGAAGTTGACGCTGAAGGTTTGAACTACAAATCGGGTGATAAATTCTTAGCGAGTGCTAAGGGTAAGAGTAACCAACAAGCGGTGTTCCTCGGCAGTGATGGTCGAAGCTACTCCCTTGAGTCACATTCATTACCGTCGGCGCGAAGCCAAGGTGAGCCAATTACAGGCCGCTTGAACGTCAGCCCAGGTACTTCTATTCGCCAAGTGGTGATGGGAGAGAATGAACAATTATGGTTAGTCGGTTCTGATGCAGGTTATGGTTTTGTTTGTAAGGGTAGCGATCTGCTGTCCAAGAACAAGAGCGGTAAAGCCTTGGTTAACTTGCCACAAGCTTCTGAAGTGATGATGCCAAGCCCTATTGCTGACTTGGACAGTAATCAGATTCTGGCGATTACTAACCAAGGTCGTATGTTGTTGTTCCCGATTAAAGATCTCCCTCAGCTGAGCAAAGGTAAAGGCAACAAGATCATCAACATCCCTTCTGCGAAAGCAAAAGAGCGTGAAGAGTTTGTCTCACATCTTATGGCTATCCCAGAGAATGCGACGCTGACTATCTACGCCGGTAAACGTAAGCTTGGTTTGAAACCTGCGGATCTTGAAAACTTCCGTGGTGAACGTGGTCGTCGTGGTGGTCTACTGCCTAGAGGACTACAGCGAGTGACTCGCATCGATATCGAAGAGCAAAGTGAATCGTAGAGATACTTGAAACAATCTTTAGATAAAAGAAAACCCAGCCTATGAGCTGGGTTTTTTGTACTTGTGTATTAGCAGCTTGAATCATTGCTTACAGAGTTTGCTCTACAGGCGAGCATCTTCGGCGATGGTCACCTTTAAGGTTTTGCTTTCACCTTGGCGCAATATACCCACATCGATAACTGTACCAGGTCGCAGGTCGGTAACGATGTCCATTACACTCTGGCGACCATTTACTTGGTTATCGTTGATACTGACAATAATGTCTTGAGCTTCAAAACCCGCATCGGCAGCCGGACCATTAGGGTCTATCCCCAACACAACGATCCCGCCGATATTCTTAGTACCCAACATGCGTGAGGTGACTGAGTTGATGTCTTGTCCATCGATACCAATATAGCCACGAATCACACGACCATCGGCGATGATCTTTTCCATGATTTTATTAGCAAGCGGATAGGGGATAGCGAATGAGATCCCATAGGTTTCCATGTCGGTAGCTTGCTGGAAAGAGGCGGTATTGATACCGACTAGCTCACCTTGTGAGTTCACCAGTGCGCCACCTGAGTTACCTTCATTGATTGCCGCATCGGTCTGGATAAAGGCTTGATGGCCATCGGCACTGATCGAAGAACGGCCGGTTGCAGAGATGATACCAAAGGTTGTTGTTTGACCTAGGTTGTATGGGTTACCGATAGCCAGTACAACATCACCGACATTGGCTTTGTAATTAGGATTGAGTGGGATCACCGGTAGATTATCACCGCTGACTCTAAGTATCGCGATATCGGTGCGTTTGTCTGAACCGACAAGTTGCGCAGCTGCTACTCGGCCATCTTGAAGTGCCACAACTATTTGGTCTGCTTGAGCCACCACATGGAAGTTGGTAATGATGTAGCCTTTCTCGCTAACAATCACCCCAGAGCCCAAACCTTGTGTGAGCAGTTTGTTTCGATCGCTTTCAGCGTATTTACGGCTATAAATGTTAACCACTGCAGGCGCCGCGCGGCGAACTGCTTGGTTAAATGAAATCTGAAGAGAGCCAATATTATCGACTTTAGGGCTAGTGACGTCAGCGACAATCGCTGGTCTTAAGCTCGGGAAGGCGAGAAGAATAAGCGCCGCTGAAACGAGTCCAAGGGAAATAGAACGAAATAGAAAGGACAGCATGTTTCCCTCTTCAACAAGTAAGGTGTGAAGCCTCCATCAATGGATGACTGATTTGATTACAAGTGAAGCATAGCATTTTGATTGATCTAAAGAAAAGGGAGACTGAGTAAGTTTAAAGCAAACTTACTGAGCCTCCCTGTAATTGCGCTGACGTAAGACTATCGAATCACAAGATAGATAGTTCGGTCGCCTCGCTGGATATTAAGCGCCAGTACACCAGGTTGTTTTTCAAGAATCTCTCTAAACTCAGCAAGGTTCTTAACGGGCTGGCGGTTTACTCCGATGATGATGTCATCTTTCAGGAGTTGATAGGCTTCGGCTGGTGAACCTTGAGCAACATTCGATACCTTGACGCCCGTTGCAGAGTCACTCTCTGTTGTGTTGGTTAACTCAGCACCAGCTAGTCCTTCATGGAGCTTCTCAGCTTGTGTTTTATTATTGGTGGATTCACCAAGCGTCACATCAAAGGTTTTGCTCTTACCGTCACGAACCACACCCAGTTCAATCTGCTTACCAGCGCCGAGTGTTGCGACCTTAGCTCTTAACTCGCTGAAGGTATCAATGCGTTTGCCATTAATAGAGACAATAATATCGCCCGCTTTCAGTCCTGCTTTATCGGCTGCGCTGTCAGGGACGATTTGGCTAACAAAGGCGCCCTTGCTTGATTCATAACCGAGTGCTTCTGCCAATTCAGAGGTCACTTCTCCGCCTTGAACGCCAAGCATGCCGCGTTTTACTTCACCGAAGTCGAGAATTTGTTCTGTCAGGTTTGTCATCATATTAGAAGGGATTGCAAAGCCGATACCGACATTACCTCCGTTAGGGCCAAGAATGGCGGTGTTGATACCAATTAGCTCACCGTTAAGGTTCACTAGCGCACCACCAGAGTTGCCGCTGTTGATTGCTGCATCGGTTTGAATGAAGTTTTCAAAGTTTTCTAGATTCAGGCCGCTACGGCCGAGTGCAGAAACAATACCGGATGTCACGGTTTGCCCAAGTCCGAATGGGTTACCGATCGCGACACTAAAATCACCAACTCTTAGTTTGTCTGAGTCTGCGACTTTTATCTGGGTCAGGTTTTTGGCTTCTTCTAATTTTAGCAGTGCGATATCAGACATCTGGTCGCCGCCGATTAGCTCAGCATCGTACTCTCGACCATCATGCAGTTTTACTTTGATATCGTCCGCACCATTAATGACATGGTAATTGGTCACGATATGACCTTTCTCGGCGTCAATGATGACACCAGAGCCTAATCCGCGGAAGGGACGCTCTCGTGTTTGTTCTGGACCAAAAAAGAATTGAAATTGTTCAGGGATTTGCTGACGTTGTACCTGTTTGCCTTCTACGGCAATACTAACCACAGCGGGGGTCACTTGTTCAAGCATAGGAGCAAGGCTCGGTAATTGTTCATTACCCACACTTAATGGCAGTGCGGCTGTTGCTTTAATGGGGGTGATGATTGAACTTAAGCTTAAAGTTAGCACTGATAAAGCAAGCAAAGGTTTTTTCATCATAAACTCCTCTCTAGTTAAGGTCTTAACCCTCTTATACGTTTAATAAGTATGATAAGTTTCAAATGACCTGAGTGAAAGTTATGACTCAAAAACCTTTGTAAAGTTCACAGAGTTGTTAAATGTTTACGATGCTTTTGCTGTAACAACATCGGGAGCATTCATGATTTCTTTCTTCTGCTCTGTAAATAAACCGGTTGCGCCATTAGCGTAATCTTTCGGTTGTTCCTCAAGTGTCGCCTCTTTTACTGAAGGCTTCTCTTGTGGCTTGTCCGAATGGGCAGCGGCTGTTTTCACAAACGGGTTATCTTGCTCTGGCAGGTTAGGAATCAGCTCTGAGCTTGTTTTTTCCATGTGTTGGTACAGTTTTGTGTAGTCTTTACCTAATGTGTCCAACATTTCTGCTGATTTCGCAAAGTGATCAGCCAGCTCTTGTCGCTGCTGCTCAAGGGCAAACTTTGCGCTATCCAATTCTTTCTGTACGTTCTTTTGTTTTTTGTATTCAGGTGTCATGAGACGAGAAATAGCGACCCCTAAAATAACTCCGACTAGTAAACCGGCAACGGCATACATCCAAGGCATAACAGCTCCTTATTATTGTTTTTTAACATGTTTGTTACTACTTAGTTACACGTGATACAGCTCCATGGTACTATGAGAAAGCCGCAGTATAAAGAGAAATGCGTGTGCGCTAGTTAGCAGTTTGATGCTGCATTATTCACCACATCACGTTATTCCTCGTACTGTTTGGGCTCATTTTTAGTTGTTGTCTGATATTGCTTTCATTGTGGAAATGTCGTCATGAATCCCATTAAAAAATACGAACAAGATATAAAAGAACATGGATTTCAAAGAGATCCAGCACAAGAGCAAGCCGTAAAATCTTTAGATGAACTCTTTCATCAATTTCAAGATTACATGAATACGCCCATTCCTCAACTGACTCGCTTCCAGAAATTACTAGGCAAAAAGCCAGAACTGCCACAACCACCGAAAGGTCTCTATTTTTGGGGTGGCGTAGGGCGAGGAAAAACGTACTTAATGGATACGTTCTATGATGCCTTACCGACCACTAAAAAAATGCGTGTTCACTTTCACCGCTTTATGTATCGAGTTCATGATGAGCTAAAGGCGCTAGGTAATGTGAGTGATCCATTGCCTTTAGTCGCAGACAAGTTGAAGGAAGAAGCGGACATTATCTGTTTCGACGAATTCTTTGTTTCAGACATCACCGATGCGATGATCCTAGGAACCTTGTTCCAAGAGTTATTCGCTCGAAACGCTATCTTGGTTGCGACCTCTAATATTCCACCTGCGGATCTGTATCGCAACGGGTTACAGCGAGCGCGTTTCTTACCTGCCATCAAGCTCATTCAAGACAACTGTCATATCCTTAATGTCGATAGTGGTATTGACTATCGTCTACGTACCTTAGAACAGGCTGAGATTTACCATTACCCGCTAGATAGCCAAGCGAATATTAATCTCGAAAAGTATTACGCTCAGCTCGTTGGTGAAGATAAAGAGAAGCTTAAGCAGATAGAGGTTAACCACCGTCAATTAGATGTAGTCGAAGCGAGTGATGGCGTACTGCATGGTACCTTTGCTCAGCTTTGTCAGTCGGCTCGTAGCCAGAACGACTATATTGAGTTGTCTCGGGTTTATCACACAGTTCTATTGGCGGATGTATTGCAAATGGGCGCGACTTCAGATGACGCTGCGAGGCGCTTCATTGCATTAGTTGATGAGTTCTACGAGCGCAATGTGAAGCTGATTATTTCAGCGGAAGTGGAGCTAGAAAAGCTATACACCCATGGTCAGCTAGAGTTTGAATTTAAACGTTGTCAGTCGCGTTTAATTGAAATGCAGAGCCATGAATATTTGGCAAAAGAACACTTAAGTTAGCTTTGATTATCTCGAATAAGAAATAGAATTAAAAAAATCGTGATTTTGTTCAAAAAGAGGTGATTTTTTCTTCGCTCTTCTCTATAATCCTGCGACCTACCGTTACTGCGGGCCTCTAGCGATGAGTAAAATCACGTTATGCCAAGAGTTTTCCAACACTCGAAGGGGTGATGAATGGTAACTCTTAGACAGTGGGAATACGCGAGTATTCCTTAAGTGTAAATTTTTTAAATAGGTAATTATTAGCATGAAAACTTTCGTTGCTAAACCAGAAACTGTAAAACGCGACTGGTATGTTGTAGACGCTGAAGGCAAAACTCTTGGCCGTCTAGCAAGTGAAATCGCTTCTCGCCTACGCGGCAAGCACAAAGCAGAATACACTCCTCACGTAGACACTGGTGATTACATCATCGTTGTTAACGCTGAGAAAGTTGCTGTAACTGGTAACAAAGCTAAGGGTAAGGTTTACTACCGTCACTCAGAGTTCCCAGGTGGTCTTAAAACTATCACTTTTGAAAAGCTAATTGCTAAGAAACCAGAAATGGTTCTAGAACTAGCAGTTAAAGGTATGCTTCCACGTGGTCCTCTAGGCCGCGCGATGTACCGTAAGCTTAAAGTGTACGCTGGTACTGAGCACAACCATGTTGCTCAACAGCCACAAGTACTAGACATCTAAGGGGATTATGAAAATGGCAGAGAATCAATACTACGGCACTGGTCGTCGCAAAAGCTCAGCAGCTCGTGTTTTCATCAAACCAGGCTCTGGTGAGATCGTAATCAACAAGCGTAGCCTTGATGTTTACTTCGGTCGTCCAACTTCTCGTATGGTTGTTAAGCAACCTCTTGAGCTAGTTGAACTAACTGAGAAACTTGACCTTTACATCACTGTTTCTGGTGGTGGTATTTCTGGTCAAGCTGGCGCAATCCGCCACGGTATCACTCGCGCTCTTATGGAGTACGATGAAACTCTACGTCCTGCTCTACGTGCAGCTGGCTACGTTACTCGTGACGCTCGTTGCGTTGAACGTAAGAAAGTTGGTCTACGTAAAGCACGTCGTAAACCTCAATTCTCTAAGCGTTAATTTTTCTTTACGAAAAAGTACACGCCCCCAGTTTTACGACTGGAATTGTGGTTCAAAGCTCGGCTATATGCCGGGCTTTTTGTTTTTATACCCCCTCTAAACGCTTTCCCTTCCTCGTTTTATTTCCAAATTCTTATATTTTGAAAGCTTTTGTAACCCAATGTGCGCTTTGCCTCATGATTGTTACAAAAAGGTAGCTTTATCTTGTCAAAAAGTAGGGTTTTATTTATCATTTGCCGTCAATAAATAGAACTAAATACATATTTTGTTAGCCATGCTCTTTAATCGGAATTATTTCAATCCACAAGGAGCAAATGGGAGAATGTTTGGATGAGCAACGCGCCTTTAAATAACGGTCGCAGGCGTTTCTTAACCGCAACAACAGCCGTTGTTGGTGGTTTAGGAGCAGCTGCTGTAGCCGTGCCTTTTATTAAATCATGGAATCCGAGTGCCAAGGCGAAAGCTGCGGGCGCGCCGGTGGAAGTGGAAGTCAGTAAGTTAGAACCGGGACAAATGGTTCGTGTCGAGTGGCAAGGTAAACCTGTATGGGTTGTACGCCGTGCTGAGTCGGTACTAGAAAACCTAAAATCGATCGGTGGTCAACTTCGTGACCCTCAATCTGAAGCTGAACAACAACCAGAATACGCACAGAACGAGTTCCGTTCAATTAAGCCGGAATTCTTCGTTGCTGTTGGTTTCTGTACGCACTTAGGTTGTTCTCCAACTTACCTGCCGGATTCTTTTGCAGAACAAGTTCAGGGTGTTAAGTCTGGTTTCTTCTGTCCTTGTCATGGTTCAAAGTTTGATATGGCAGGTCGAGTATTCCAAGGCGTACCAGCTCCATTGAATCTTGTTGTACCAAAGCATATGTATTTGAGTGACACTAAGATCATGATCGGTGTGGACGAGGGAGACGCGTAATGCAAGGATTGCTTGATTGGGTAGAGAAACGTCTACCCGCGATGAATGCGTATAAAAAGCATTTATCTGAATACCCAATGCCTAAGAACTTTAACTTTTGGTACCTTTTCGGTTCTTTGGCAATGTTGGTATTGGTTAACCAAATCCTTACGGGTATTTGGCTAACAATGAACTACGTACCGTCAGGTGAGGGTGCATTTGCTTCTGTTGAATACATCATGCGTGATGTGGAATACGGTTGGCTACTACGTTACATGCACTCAACAGGTGCTTCGGCATTCTTCGTTGTTATCTACCTGCACATGTTCCGTGGCCTAATCTATGGTTCTTACCAAAAGCCTCGTGAGCTACTTTGGATCTTCGGTATGTTGATCTTCTTAGTGCTTATGGCTGAGGCTTTCATGGGTTACCTACTACCATGGGGTCAAATGTCTTACTGGGGTGCTCAGGTAATCATTTCTCTGTTTGGTGCGATCCCTGTTATCGGTGATGACCTAACGCTTTGGATCCGTGGTGACTACATCATCTCTGGTGCAACGCTGAACCGTTTCTTCGCACTGCACGTTATCGCTCTACCAATTGTACTTCTGCTGCTTATCGTACTTCACGTACTAGCACTGCACGAAGTGGGTTCGAACAACCCAGACGGTATTGAGACGAAACTTCCTAAAGGCACAATGGGCGACGACTACAAAACGCAGTTCCCATTCCACAAGGATTACACTAAGAAATACGACATCATTGACTCTATTCCTTTCCACCCATACGGGACCGTGAAAGATATGGTTGGTGTGGCCGGTTTCCTATTCTTCTTCTGTTATGTGCTGTTCTTTAACCCAGAGATGGGTGGATTCTTCCTTGAGCCGCCAAACTTTGAAGCTGCTAACCCACTGAAAACACCAGAGCACATCGCTCCGGTATGGTACTTCACGCCGTTTTACGCAATTCTGCGTGCTGTTCCTGATAAGTTGCTAGGTGTTGTAGCAATGGGCGCATCTATTGTTGTGCTATTCCTACTACCATGGTTCGACCGTTGTAAAGTGCGTTCTTACCGTTACCGTAGCAAACTGCATTTGATTAACATCATCCAATTCACAATAAGCTTTATTGCGCTTGGTGTACTTGGTGCGCTTCCAGCAACGCCAACATACACGCTACTGGCTCAAATCTTTAGCTTAGGTTACTTCATGTTCTTCGTTCTACTGTGGTTCTACAGTAAAAATGAAGCGACGAAACCATTACCAGAAAGGGTGACATTCAAATGAAAAAGTGGATTGTAATTTTATTTGCTATGTTGCCGTCACTGGTGATGGCAGCGGGTGCAAACGTACCATTAGACAAAGCGAACAATGATTTAACAGACAAAGCTTCATTGCAAAATGGCGCTAAGATGTTCATGAACTACTGTTTCGCTTGTCACTCAACGCAGTACCAGCGCTATGAACGTGTTGCGAATGATTTAGAGATCCCCGTTGATCTTATGAAGGAAAATCTGATTTTCGACCCTGAAGCGAAAATCGGTGACTTGATGGTTAATGCTATGCCTTCTGATCAAGCGGCAAGTTGGTTTGGTGCTCCGCCACCAGACCTAACATTGGTTGCTCGTGTTCGTGGCGCAGACTGGCTGTACACTTACCTTCGTACTTTCTATGAAGATCCGTCTCGTCCATTTGGCGTGAACAACATTGTTTTCCCAAGCGTTGGTATGCCGCACGTTCTTGAAGAACTGCAAGGTATCCCAACACCAATCTACGATACTCATATGGTAGATGGCGAGGAAGTGACGGTTGTTGTTGGCACTGAGACTGACGGCTCTGGCGAATTAAGTGCTGGTGAATACGACGAAGCAGTTCGTGACCTTGTTAACTTTTTGGTTTACTCGGGCGACCCAGTTCAACTTGAGCGTCACGCTATGGGTTGGTGGGTAATGGCCTTCTTAGTAATCTTCACTATCATCGTGATTTTACTGAAGAAAGAGTATTGGCGTGATGTGCACTAATTGTGCTATAATACCGTGCTAATTCCCAAATTATGTTAATGTTCAATGGAGGCTTTAGGCCTCCATTGTTTTTATTTAAAGTGTACTGGAGGGCTCCATGGCTGTAGCTGCCAATAAACGTTCTGTAATGACTCTTTTCTCAAGTGCTTCTGATATGTATAGCCATCAGGTGCGCATCGTTCTTGCTGAAAAAGGCGTAAGTGTTGAAGTTGAGTTGGTTGATGAAAAAAATCTACCAGCAGAGCTTGTTGAACTGAACCCGTACAAATCAGTACCTACTCTTGTTGATCGTGAGCTTGCTCTATATGACTCGAAGATCATCATGGAATACCTAGATGAGCGTTTCCCTCACCCACCGTTGATGCCTGTATACCCGGTTGCTCGTGGTAACAGCCGTCTAATGATGTACCGCATTGAGCGTAACTGGTATTCAGTTGCAGAGAAGATCGTTAAAGGCAACGCTGAAGAATCTGAAGCAGCTCGCGTTAAACTGCGCAACGACCTACTGACTCTTGCTCCTATCTTCGCTGAGTATGAATACTTCATGAGCGAAGAGTTTAGCCTAATTGATTGTTACCTAGCTCCGCTATTATGGCGTTTACCTGAGCTTGGTATCGAACTAATTGGTCCTGGTTCTAAAGAGCTTAAGATTTACATGAACCGCGTATTCGAACGTGATTCATTCCTAGCTTCTCTAACTGAAGCTGAGCGTGAGATGCGACTCGTTCGCTAAGCGTTTATGGATATTTCTAATATGACTCCACGCCGACCATACATGCTTCGTGCATTTTATGAGTGGCTGGTTGATAACGAACTAACTCCACACCTTGTTGTTGAAGCAACATTACCGGGTGTGCGAGTTCCAGAAGAGTTTGTTCAAGATGGTCAGATCATTCTGAACATCGCGCCTCGTGCGGTTGGACAACTTGAACTGGGTAACGAAGCTGTGACGTTTAGTGCTCGCTTTAGTGGTCGTCCACACTCTGTGATCGTTCCGCTTTACGCAGTACAAGCGATTTATGCTCGTGAAAATGGTGCTGGTACCATGTTTGAACCTGAAGAGGCTTACATGGAAGCGTTTGAAGAAGGGATTGAAGAAAGTCCTTTTGAAGAACCAGAAAAAGGCCCATCTTTGAGCGTAGCAACGGCAGACGTAGATGCTGAAGAGCCAGACTCAGATCCTGAGCCACCTCGTCCAGCGAAAGGTCGCCCAAGCCTTCGTGTTATCAAATAACGTTAGTTATACCAATCACAGTAAGTAAGTGATCAGAAATAGCGCAGGAAAAAAGCTTGAGAGCAAGGCGGAATTTTTTGATAAGTAGTTATTCTACAATCAAAAATTCTAACGCAGTTATCGAGATTTTTAACAAGCTAGAATGATAGATTATTTACTACGATTGGTATTAGATAACGAACCAAATAAAAAAGCAGCGACTCGTCGCTGCTTTTTCTTTTCTGCTATATCGCATTTAGTTGACTGGCTTACGGCTAGTTAACAGCCGTCTCTTCTTCACCGTATTCAAACGCTCGAATAACCTGTTTTACGCCAGATATGTTACGCGCAACTTCTGTCGCGATATCGGCATGCTCTCTAGTCACGAGTCCAAGTAGGAATACTTCAGAATCCTCAGTAATCACTTTTACTTTGATGCCGTTAAGCTCAGCATTCGCAAGCAGAGCTGATTTCACCTTAGTGGTAATCCAGCTGTCTTTACTGATAGCACTTACAGACAAAGGTTCTTTCACTCGAACTTGATTGTGGATGCTCTCAACGCCAGCCACTTCTTTGGCTTGGTTTTCAAAAGCGCGACGTTCTGAATCTGTGGTTGCTTGCCCCATCAACACCACTGAACCTCGGTATGAGCTTGCGGTGACACGTACATTGCCACGGAATGGTTGTTTATTGGTAATCGCTGCAACTTCAAATTCGATGTTGTTGTCGTTCCAAATCTCTTTGGTTGTTCGCGTATCTGTGACTAGGTTTGCAGTAGTTGCAGCACCAGCAATGAAAATGCCAGCACAACCAGACAGAGACAGTGTAAGTAGCGAAACATTAATCAGCTTAAACAGCCTCATAGAGGTTAATGATTTCATTGTGATGCTCCGTATATCACTCTTCGTGGGCAGGGAAGAGTACTTGATCGATTAGGTCACATAGGCAGTGCAGTGTCACCATGTGTACTTCATGAATGCGCGCTGTACGGTGTGACGGGATACGAATCTCTACATCGTGTTCACCAAGCAAACCTGCCATCTCACCACCATCTTTACCGGTAAAGGCGATGATGGTCATGTCGCGAGTTACCGCCGCTTCCATTGCCTTGATGATGTTCTTGCTGTTACCGCTAGTCGAGATAGCCAACAGAATATCGCCAGTTTGACCGAATGCACGCACCTGCTTAGAGAAGATCTCTTCATAGTGGTAGTCGTTAGCCACAGCCGTTAGCGTGGTGTTGTCTGCTGTGAGTGCCATTGCTGGAAGGCTAGGGCGCTCTGTTTCAAACCGGTTGAGTAGGCACGATACAAATTGCTGAGCATTCGACGCCGAACCACCATTACCACAACAAAGAATTTTGTTTCCGTTAAGCAAGGTCGCAACCATTGCTTGAGCGGCATGCGTGATTGCGTCAGGCAGAGCTTCTGCAGCCGCAATTTGGATTTGAATACTTTCTGTGAAACTTTCTTTAATGCTGTCTAGCATGTTTATCCTTGGGTAATCGCGTTTTGAATCCAGTCGATAGTGTCATTCGGCCCTTCAATGGCAACAATATCAAACCTGAAATCTGTAGAGTGCACCGACAAGCCTTGCTGCATAAGCCAAACATTGGCTGTTTTGAGCAGTTTCTGTGACTTCTTGGCAGTCACCATTTCAGCGGCATGTCCGTAGCGGGTTTGCTTGCGGTATTTTACCTCAGCAAACACAACCGTATTGTTATGGCGCATTATAAGATCAATCTCGCCACATTTTGCTATGAAGTTTTCTTCTATTAACGATAAACCGTGGTTAATCAGATAAGATTTTGCCACGGCCTCGTATTTATCACCCACTTGTTTGTGGGTGATGGTTGGTTTGGGTAGGAACTTTCGGCTAAAAAGCCCCATGCTCTGCCCAGCTGATTTCACGTTGAACCACACAGTTGTTATCGATGGTTAGCACACCCGTTTCACCTGGAATGCTGTAACCCTGTACGGCTTTCATCTGTGGCAGTGCATCCATTAGGTAGTATGCATCCATTCCCAGTGCTTGCAGACGCTTTTGGCCGTTTGAGTGTGCAGGCCATAGGTCGTTTAGCTCTTTATTAAGCTCGTTTTTGTTCTCAACCAATAGTGGGATGTCGCTGTAGAACACGCCGGTTAGGTCTTCATACTGCTTATCACCGCTGTTGCTGCGTGAGTTTGAGAAAAGAGCGGGCTGGCTAGCATCAGGGTTAATTGCAACTTCAATGAAGGGTTTGATTAGCGTTAGCTCTGAGTTCTTAGCCACAATGTAGACAGAATCGATATCACGACGGCTGCGTGGCTCTGTTTCTAGGTCTAGGTTCAGTAACCCATCCATTTGAGCGATACGTTGTTGGCTCTCTTGCAAGCCAAATACCTGATTCACATTACGTTGCAGTTGGCGTTTGTCAGAGAACAAGCTGATAGCCACATCGTTGCTGCTGTATTTTTTCCACTCTTCTTTAAACGCTTGCTCAACACGCTCACCTAAACGTCCTCTTGGCGCAAGGATAAGCGGATACTTGTAGCCTTGAGCAAATAGGTGTTTCGCTGCCTGAGCAACTTCTTGTTCAGGCGATAGAGCGAGATAGCAAATATTGGTATCAGGTTCTAGTTGCGTTGGAATGTTCAGAGCTAAAGCTGGAATCGAATTCTCGTGGTTTTTCTGCGCTTGCTGAAGCTTAGTAATGTTGCTCTTGATCAGCGGACCCACAATGAAATCAACGTTGTTCTCTTCCAGTGTCGCTTTAATCTCAGCAGCACTTTGCACGTTGGTATCCATTACTGTCAGCGTTGCATCTTCTTCGCGTTCTTTGTCGTTCATCATCGCAAAGATGAAGCCATCACGTACCAGTTGTGCTTGCTTACCGTATTTACCCGTTAGCGGCAGCAACAGTGCAGTGCTGGTTGGCTTGCTGATCTCTAGCGCCAAGATGTCGGTGATCGCCTGAGGTGTGTAAGTAGCAGCTGGGTGCTGAGGATTCTCGGCTAACCAATCCGATAAGGTTTCCTGCAGGTTTGGAAGATTTGAGTTCAGCGTCTTCATGTAGATTGCCAGTTGTAACCAACCTGAAAGCACATCTTCTGTCGGTGATGTTTTCAGTTCTAGAATCTCGTATTGAGAGTAGCTATTCAGGTTTTGCCAAATACGGTCGGCAGTTTGCTGTTGAAGCTCGTCGTCAGCCTCTAGGTACTCTGAATAGAGCACTAACTCACGGCTTGCCTCGAAATACTCACTCTTCATCTCTGAGATGTTCGCGCGTAGCTCGTGATAATCTTTCCACTGCTCGTTCGGAAGCTTCCACCAAGGCTGGAAGTTCAGTTGGCTATAAGCTTGTTCAGGCTGCGAGTTATTCACCAACAGTTGAGCGCGAGCTAATTGCCATTCCGCTTGTTGCGTTTCGCTCAGCTCTTGTTTTGCTAAGCGTTTAATAAGCAGAGTTGCTTGATCGGTTTTTCCAGCTTGCACAGAAGCCTTAAGCGCCATGATTAACCAGTCGTTTTGTAGACTTCCTTTGCTACTATCCGCTTGCATCATGTAACTTTCAGTTGATTGCGCTGGATCTAGTGTAATATCAACGCTCGTTGGTGCTTGAGGACCTGAAGAACAAGCCGCCAATGTAATTGCTAATGCAATTGGAGTTAGTAAGCGTGGTACACTGAGTCTCTTATGGTTCATCGTTGCCATGAGTTCTTTAAATTCCGTATAAATTTGTATCTATATTAATCGTTGAAGTGATGGTAAACAAATGACAGATAACAAAACCTTGCTCACAGAGAGCCCAACTCTCTACATTGTGCCAACCCCAATCGGAAATTTGGGAGATATCACTCAAAGAGCAATTGAAATTTTATCAAGTGTCGATGTTATTGCAGCCGAAGACACACGCCACACGGGTAAGCTGCTTGCTCACTTCAATATATCAACCAGAACGTTCGCTTTACATGATCATAATGAACAAACTAAAGCGCAAGTTCTAGTCGAAAGGTTATTAGAAGGTCAGTCTATCGCATTAGTCTCTGATGCGGGTACTCCTTTAATTAGTGACCCAGGTTACCATCTTGTCTCACAATGTCGTCAAGCGGGTGTGAGAGTTGTGCCACTTCCTGGTGCTTGTGCTGTGATTACCGCGTTAAGTGCTTCTGGTTTACCGTCAGATCGTTTCAGCTTTGAAGGCTTCTTACCGCCCAAAAGCAAAGGTCGTAAAGACAAGTTCTTAGAGATCGCAAAGGCAGAGCGCACCTGCATCTTCTATGAATCACCACACCGTATTTCAGACTCTTTGCAAGATATGCTTGAGATTCTTGGCCCTGACCGTGAGGTTGTATTGGCGCGTGAGCTAACTAAAACCTTCGAAACCATCCAAGGGCTGCCACTGGGTGAACTTATTGAGTGGATTGAAGAAGACGCGAACCGTAAACGCGGTGAGATGGTGTTACTGATTCACGGCCACCGTGAAGAAGCGAGCACAGAATTGCCAGACGAAGCGACTCGCACACTAGGCATTCTAACCAAAGAGCTGCCTCTTAAAAAAGCGGCGGCAATGACGGCAGAAATCTACAATCTGAAAAAGAACGCGTTATACAAATGGGGCCTAGAGCATCTAGACAACTAGAAACCTCTTTATAGAGTAGCTAACCTGTATTGAAAAGCTTGTGAGGAATGATGGTATTGCCGTCATTCCTCTTTTTTTGTTTGAATTGTGTGAAATTTACGCAGTTGCTTAGAGGTTTGCACCATATTTGTGATCTCGCTAGACACTGCACCCTAATCTCTATACAATCCGCCCTCGGAGTTGAACGGGTAATCGCTGCTTTGCTGATGTCCTTCGGGAGACTGACGTTGAGGTCCTTCGGGAAACTGACGTTGAAGTCCTTCGGGAGACTGGTAGAGGGGAGGAACGTCCGGGCTCCATAGAGCAGGGTGCCAGATAACGTCTGGGGGGCGCGAGCCCACGACAAGTGCAGCAGAGAGAAGACCGCCGATGGCCTCATTTCTTCGGAAGGGGCACAGGTAAGGCTGAAAGGGTGCGGTAAGAGCGCACCGTGCGACTGGCAACAGTTCGTAGCAAGGTAAACTCCACCCGGAGCAAGATCAAATAGGCCCTCACATTGCGTTGCTCGCGTATGGGGGCGGGTAGATTGCTTGAGCCTGTGAGCGATTGCAGGCCTAGACGAATGGTTACCGCCGCGCAAGCGGAACAGAACCCGGCGTATGTGTCAACTCCACCTATATAAAGAACCCATCATTACTTAACGGTAGTGATGGGTTTTTTGCTTTATATTGACGTAAATTATTTAGATTTCCTTAGAATCCTTCACCCTGATATGAGCTTGGGTCAAAAATTCCCAAAGCCTATACACAATATGGTGGAGATACGGCGTGAAATCAGTACACTAAAACGTTAATAGAACAAATTATTGCCGAACTAATGGCTCAATCCACTCACTGAGAAGACTATGACAGAAGCATTCAAACATATTTCAGTATTGCTTAACGAATCTATTGACGGACTTGCGATCAAACCTGACGGTACCTACATCGATGGTACTTTTGGCCGTGGTGGTCACAGCCGTACAATCCTGTCTAAACTGGGCGAGAATGGACGACTCTTTAGTATTGACCGCGATCCACAAGCGATTGCAGAAGCGCAAAAGATTGATGACCCTCGTTTTACGATTATTCACGGCCCGTTCTCAGGTATGGCTGAATATGCGGAGCGTTATGACTTAGTCGGTCAAGTGGATGGTGTGTTACTGGATCTAGGTGTTTCTTCACCACAGCTAGATGACGCTGAGCGTGGCTTTAGCTTCATGAAAGACGGTCCGCTTGATATGCGTATGGACCCAACAACCGGTATTCCTGTCTCTCAGTGGTTAGTTGAAGCCGATCTTGATGACATCACATGGGTTATCCGTGAGTTCGGTGAAGACAAACACGCTCGTCGTATCGCGAAAGGCATCATCGCTTATCAAGAGAATGAAGAGAACGAACCTCTAACGCGCACTGGTCAGTTGGCTAAGCTTATCTCGGATGTAGCTCCAAAAAGCTTCAAAGAGAAAAAGCACCCAGCAACACGTGCTTTCCAAGCCTTCCGTATCTACATCAACAGTGAACTTGAAGAGATCGATACAGCCCTGAAAGGCGCAGCAAGCATTCTTGCTCCTGAAGGCCGTTTGTCTGTTATTAGCTTTCACTCTCTTGAAGACCGCATGGTGAAGCGCTTTATCCGTAAAGAGAGCCAAGGTCCGCAAGTACCACATGGCCTGCCACTAACAGAAGAGCAGATCAAAGCGCTAGGCAGTGCTGATCTTAAGCCTGTTGGTAAAGCGATCAAGCCTTCTAAAGATGAAGTGGATGAGAATACTCGTTCGCGTAGCTCAGTATTACGAATCGCAGAAAAGCTATAGTCAATGAAGACCTCCAAACCGAACTTAGCCAAGATAATATTTTTTGATTTGATCTCCGTGGGCAAGGTCCCATTGATGCTTCTTATCTGTATCTTCGCGAGTGCGATGGGGGTCGTTCTTACGACACATATGTCACGTCAGGCGATCACGCAAAAAGACACGGCGTTGGTGGAGCGAGAACAGCTTGATGATGAGTGGCGAAATTTAATGCTTGAAGAGACGGCTCTGGCTGAACATAGTCGCGTTCAAGCATCGGCAAAAAGAGAGCTAGACATGAAACGTCCAGACTCTGAAAAAGAAGTTGTGATCACACTGAAATGACCGGTAAAAAGGAAAAAGCACCCGCAAAAGCTGTTAAGAAACCAACGAAAGAGCGAGTGAAGAGCGAAAAGGATTCGGATCCAATTCTTATTAAATGGCGTTTCAACGTCGTTATTGCTTTCGTGTTTCTTGCCTTTGCTGCGCTGGTTGGTCGTGTGGCTTACATCCAAATTATTGAACCAGATAACTTAATTCGTCAGGGCGACCTTCGCTCAGTACGTGTTAAGGCCATTCCTTCTGCTCGCGGTATTATTTCAGACCGCAATGGCGAGCCGCTTGCTGTGAGTGTTCCAGTTGAAGCGGTATGGGCCGATCCTAAAACGATTTTCGATAAAAACGGCATGGCCCAAATTGATCGTTGGTACGCGTTAGCCGATGTACTTGGCTTAGAGCGACAATCGATGATCGACAAGATCTCTAGCAACAAATCCCGTCGATTTATTTACCTGCAAAGACAAGTTAGCCCAGCAATGGCGAAATACATCCGCGACTTAAAGCTGGTGGGTATTGGTCTTAAAGCAGAATCACGTCGTTATTACCCAGCCGGTGAAGTCAGCGCGCATCTTATTGGTGTGACCGGAATTGATGGACACGGCCTAGAAGGTGTCGAGCGCAGCTACGATAAGTGGCTCACGGGTGAAGCAGGTAAACGTACAATCCGTAAAGACCGTTACGGGCGAGTAGTTGAAAACATTGCACTAGAAGAGCGTGAAGAAGGTAAACCACTCGAATTGACCATCGATCAGCGCTTACAAGCCATCGCTTATCGAGCGATTAAACAGGCGGTAGCCGATCACAAGGCGACGTCTGGATCTGCCATCTTATTAGACGTAAAAACGGGTGCGGTTTTGGCCATGGTTAACGCACCGTCTTACAACCCAAACAATCGTGCTGATTTACAAAGCTTTAAGATGCGTAACCGCGTGATCACCGATGCTTTTGAGCCAGGTTCGACGGTTAAGCCGTTTGTTGTTCTTGCCGCTCTCGAAAATGGTACCGCGGATGCTGATACTGTAATTGATACGGGTAACGGCATCATGCAAATCGGTGGTAGCCGTGTACGTGATACTTCCAAAGTTGGTAAGGCAGACTTGGCGTTAATCCTTAAGAAGTCGAGTAACATCGGTGTGGCGAAGTTAGCACTGGATATGCCACTTGAAGCGCTACTGGGCATGTACAGTTCTGTTGGTCTTGGCGAGATGTCTGGGCTGAATCTAGTCGGTGAGACCGCGGGTATTTTCCCGAACCGTCGACGCTGGTCTAAGTTTGAAATCGCTACCTTATCCTTTGGTTATGGTCTAGCGATTACTCCGCTGCAATTGGCTCATGCCTATGCGACGTTAGCGAATCACGGTGTTTACGAACCTATCCATATCGTTAAAAGCAACGACCAAGATTTCTCAAAACAGATCATCAAGCGCGAAAATGCTGAGTTGGTTTTGAACATGCTAGAAGGCGTAACCCAAAAGGGCGGTACAGCGACAAGAGCTGCCGTGCCGGGTTACCGAGTAGCAGCAAAAACAGGTACATCTAGAAAAGCGATTTCCGGTGGTTATGGAGACGAGTACTTCGCCTATACCGCAGGTGTTGCTCCAGTGAGTGACCCAAGAGTCTCTTTGGTTGTGATGATCAATGAACCTCAAGGTGACCTCTACTATGGTGGCTCGGTCGCAGCCCCTGTTTTTTCTGAAATCATGAAGGGCGCACTGCAAATTCTGAATGTCCCTGCTGATGAAAACAAGTTTCAAGAATAGAGCCAATCAGGATTCAATATGAGTAATAGCCTCACGCTGTCATCTTTACTTTCTCCTTGGGGTGACTTTAGTTCACCTGAGCTGGATGCGATTGCCGTTGAACAGTTGGAGTTGGATAGTCGTGCCATCAAAGACGGCGATATTTTTGTTGCTGTAGTTGGGCATGCTGTTGATGGCCGTCGTTTCATTGACAAAGCGGTCTCACAGGGAGCCAATGCCGTTATCGCACAAGCTGATGCTGAAAAGGCCCATGGTCTGATTGAGTGGTTGGATGCTGTTCCGGTTGTTTACATTAAAGACCTTAACTTGGTGTTATCTGAGTTGGCCGGTCGTGTTTACTCGTCTCAGGCGACTAAGCTGATTGGTGTTACCGGCACCAATGGCAAAACCACTATCACCCAATTGATTGCTCAGTGGCTAGATTTAGTCGGCCAACGCTCTGCGGTAATGGGCACCACGGGTAACGGTTTTCTAGACAACCTTAAAACGGCGGCGAATACGACCGGTAGTGCGATTGAAATACAACGTACGCTGAGTGAGTTGGCTGAAGAAAACGCTGTTTATACCGCGATGGAAATCTCGTCTCATGGTTTGGTTCAAGGCCGAGTTAAGGCATTGGATTTTGAGGCTGGTGTATTTACTAACTTGAGCCGTGACCACTTGGATTACCACGGCACGATGCAAGAGTACGCTCTGGCTAAGAAGAGCTTGTTTACTCAGCATAAGTGTAAGCACGCTGTGATTAATGTTGATGATGAAGTCGGTAAAGCTTGGATGGCTGATCTGTCCAATGCAGTAGCTGTGTCATTGCTTCCGTTATCGGGCTACCAGCAGTCAGTGTGGGCATCGGATGTTGCTTATGCAGAGACGGGTATCAAACTCGCTTTTGATGGTAGCTGGGGGCAGGGACAACTGTCTGTTCCTTTAATTGGCCAGTTCAACGCATCAAATGTATTGGTTGCTTTCGCGACCCTACTTGTACTAGGCATCGACAAGCAAACCTTGATCGACACAGCACCTCAATTGCAACCTGTGATTGGCCGTATGGAACTGTTCCAAGTACCAAACAAAGCGAAAGTGGTTGTCGACTACGCGCATACACCTGACGCATTAGAGAAAGCATTGGCAGCACTACGTGTACATTGCTCTGGAAAGCTATGGGCAATCTTTGGCTGCGGTGGTGATCGAGATACAGGCAAGCGCCCAATGATGGCGGTTACCGCAGAGCAGTTCGCCGATAACATTATTATTTCAGATGACAACCCTCGCAGTGAAGACCCGGCATTGATTGTTAAAGACATGCTGGCAGGTTTAAGTGAGCCTGAAGTCGCCTTTGTTGAACACGATCGCTACCAAGCGGTTAAGTTCGCGCTTGAACAGGCAGACAGCAATGACATTATTCTTTTGGCTGGTAAAGGCCATGAGGATTACCAAGTATTAAAAGACAAAACGATCCACTATTCGGATCGAGAGTCAGCACTACAACTTTTAGGTATTTCATAATGATTGATGTATCACTCGAGCAGATCTGCTCAGCGGTGAACGGTCAGCTGATAGAGGCTGGCAAATCGAGCAATAGTTTGATCAATGCGGTTTCTACCGATACTCGCACCGTTGAAGAAGGTGCACTGTTTGTTGCTCTCGTAGGTGAACGTTTTGATGCGCATGATTTTTGTGGTCAGGCTGTTGAGGCCAATGCGAGTGCGTTATTAGTTCAACGAAAACTTGACCTAAATATTACTCAAGTTGTTGTTGAAGACACTAAACTTGCTTTAGGTCAGCTAAGTGCTTGGATCCACAAACAATGTAACGTGCCAACCATGGCGATAACAGGAAGCTGTGGCAAAACGACCGTCAAAGAGATGGTCGCGAGTATTCTACAACAACGTGGCAAAGTGCTGTTTACAGCGGGTAACTTCAATAATGATATTGGAGTACCACTAACCTTGCTGCGCAGTGAACCCAATGACGACTATGCCGTGATAGAACTGGGCGCGAACCACATTGGTGAAATTGCCTATACCACGCAGCTTGTGAAACCACAGGTGGCCTTAGTGAATAACGTTGCTGCCGCGCATCTAGAGGGCTTTGGCTCAATTGATGGTGTTAAACAAGCGAAAGGCGAAATTTTTCAGGGGCTTGCTGCTGGTGATACTGCTATTGTTAACCTAGAGAGCAATGGTGGTGACTTCTGGAAAGATGTGCTTGCAGACAAAAACGTACTGACCTTTTCTGAAAGTGATGACACGGCGGATTACTTTTCGACGAATATTCGCATCAACGAGCAGGGTGAAGCTTGCTTTGATATGCAGACCCCGCAAGGTGCTATCGATGTCGAACTTGGCATTATTGGTCAGCACAATGTAGCCAACGCATTAGCCGCAGCAGCACTGAGCATTCAATTCGGTGCCACGCTTGCAGAAATTAAAAGCGGTTTAGCGAATCTTATCTCAGTTAAAGGCCGAGTTGAGGTTCAACAATTAAGTCAGAATATCAAGCTGATAGATGACAGTTACAACGCCAGTGTACCGGCAATGAAGGCTGCAGCTAAATTGTTGTCGAGCTTCAAAGGTCAGCGTTGGTTGATTTTAGGCAATATGGCTGAATTAGGCGATGAAAGCCTTGCACTTCACCGTCAAGTCGGTGAATATGCTGCCCCATTCGCTTTTGAGCATGTACTCACTTACGGTGATGATACCAAGGTGATTAGTGAAGTGTGTAACGGCACTCACTTTGCAACGCATGAAGCGATGATCGCGCACATAGAGCAGCACTTGAGCTTGCCAGAAAACGCGCCACATACCTTGTTGGTAAAAGGCGCCAATAGTGCAGGAATGAGTAAAATAGCCGCTGCTTTAAAGGAGAACTTTTCATGATAATTTGGCTTGCAGAGCTACTACAGCCACACTTTTCTTTTTTCCGTTTGTTCGAATACTTATCGTTTCGTGCAATCGCGAGCATTTTGACGGCTTTATGTCTGTCGCTGTGGATGGGACCTCGTTTAATTGAGCGTCTGCAAATGCTGCAAATTGGCCAAGTTGTTCGTAATGACGGCCCAGAATCTCACTTCAGTAAGCGTGGTACACCAACCATGGGTGGTGTGATGATCCTTGCTGCGATCATCATTACGGTCTTACTTTGGGCTGACTTATCAAACCCTTACGTTTGGGCCGTACTTGTCGTGCTAGGCGGTTACGGTGCAGTTGGTTTTGTTGATGATTATCGTAAAGTCGTTCGTAAGAACACTGATGGCTTGATTGCGCGTTGGAAGTACTTCTGGCAATCGGCTATTGCATTGGTTGTGGCGTTTGCTCTGTATGCTCATGGGCAAGACACTGCTGCGACACAATTAGTGGTGCCTTTCTTTAAAGATGTGATGCCACAACTTGGTTTACTGTACATTGTTCTAACTTACTTTGTTATTGTGGGTACCAGTAACGCGGTAAACCTAACTGATGGCCTAGATGGCTTGGCGATTATGCCAACGGTTATGGTTGCTGCGGGTTTTGCTGTTATCGCTTGGGCGACAGGTAACGTTAACTTTGCAGCATACCTACACATTCCATACATCCCATACACCTCTGAACTGGTGGTGGTATGTACTGCTATCGTTGGTGCAGGCCTTGGCTTCCTATGGTTTAACACTTACCCAGCACAAGTATTCATGGGCGATGTTGGCTCTCTAGCACTGGGTGGTGCGTTAGGTGTGATTGCGGTACTCGTTCGTCAAGAGTTGGTACTAGTGATCATGGGTGGTGTGTTTGTAATGGAGACTCTGTCAGTGATTCTGCAGGTGGGCTCTTACAAATTGCGTGGTCAGCGTATTTTCCGCATGGCACCGATTCACCACCACTATGAACTTAAAGGTTGGCCAGAGCCGCGTGTTATCGTGCGTTTTTGGATAATCTCAATGGTATTAGTACTGGTTGGCCTAGCGACACTGAAAGTTCGTTAATCCTGTATGAGCCTCTGAATAGGGGCTCTTTAAAACTATTAAGAGCATCTTGTTTAAATGGAACGTTGGCAAAATATTCAAAATGTAGTGGTTGTGGGGCTCGGTATTACCGGGCTCTCTGTCGTTAAACATCTCGTAAAATATCAGCCCCATACTTGCGTAAAGGTAATTGATACGCGAGAGCTACCACCAGGAAAGGAATCTTTGCCTGAGTCGGTTGAGCTGCATTCTGGAAGCTGGAATAGCCAATGGCTAGCTGAGGCTGATCTGGTGGTTGCTAACCCAGGCATTGCTTTAGCGACACCTGAAATTCAAGATGTGCTTCAAGCGGGTACGCCTGTCGTTGGCGACATCGAGCTGTTTGGTTGGGCTGTAGATAAGCCTGTTGTGGCGATTACTGGTTCAAACGGTAAGAGTACCGTGACTGATCTGACTGGTGTGCTTGCTAAGGCTGCTGGGCTTAATGTTGGCGTTGGCGGCAATATTGGCATTCCTGCCCTAGACCTTCTAGAACTTGATGCGGATTTATATGTCCTTGAACTTTCAAGTTTTCAGTTAGAAACTACATCGAATTTAAAACTTGCCGCTGCGGCATTCTTAAATCTGTCTGAAGATCATATGGATCGCTATCAGGGTATGGCTGATTATCGTGAAGCCAAGTTAAGAATTTTTAATAACGCGCAGTGTGCGATTGTTAACCGCGACGACAAAGAGACGTATCCAGACCACAACATGTCATTAGTAACATTCGGACTCGACGATCAAGAGTTTGGTGTCGCGACAGTTGATGGTACCGAATGGCTAATGGACAACGGTAAACCTGTCCTTGCTACCCAAGATTTAACATTGGTTGGACGTCACAATGTGGCGAATGCGTTAGTCTCACTTGCACTATTGAAGCAAGTTGGTATCGACTACAGCAAAAGTCTTGATGCTTTGAAGGCCTATAACGGTTTGACGCATCGTTGCCAAGTCGTGGCTGACAAGCGCGAAATCAAATGGGTTAATGACTCCAAAGCAACGAATGTAGCCAGCACATTGGCAGCCCTGTCTGGGTTGGAGTATCAAGGTACGTTATATCTTTTGGTTGGCGGCGTTGGTAAAGGTGCTGACTTTAGTGAGCTTGAACCAGTATTGGCGCAACTTGAGCGTGTTCAGCTGTGTTGTTTCGGTGAAGATGCAGATCAATTCATGCCTCTGCACCCATCGGCACAAAAGTTCGATACCATGCAGCAGATAATCGAATCTATCTCGCCACAGCTGGTGGCTGGAGATATGGTGATGCTGTCTCCGGCGTGCGCAAGCTTCGATCAATTTAATAATTTCATGGCAAGAGGTGATGCGTTCACTGAGCTTGCTCATGAGTATGCTTAACGTGTTGAAGGACTAACATTCAGTGCAAAGAGTCAAAGAGATTAATCAATCCATCTGGCAGTGGCTAAACCGTGCTACTCCCGAGGCGCTTTACGATCGTCAATTGGTGTGGATTGCTCTTGGGCTAATGCTGACAGGTTTGGTGATGGTGACGTCTGCTTCGTTCCCCATCAGTGCTCGTTTAACCGATCAGCCGTTTCACTTTATGTTCCGTCATGCCATCTTCCTTGTATTGGCGTTAGGTGTCTCTAGCGTCATATTGCAAATCCCGATGCAACGCTGGTTTCAATACAGTATGTATCTACTGGGCTTGTCCTTCTTCTTGCTGATTGTGGTATTAGCCGTCGGTAAGTCGGTTAACGGCGCATCGCGTTGGATCCCATTAGGGCTATTTAACTTACAACCCGCTGAAGTCGCCAAGTTATCGCTGTTTATCTTTATGGCGGGCTACTTGGTTCGGAAGCAAGATGAAGTGAGAAAAACCTTCTTCGGTGGTTTTGGTAAACCGATCATGGTATTCGGCGCTTTTGCCGTGCTGCTGCTAGGCCAGCCCGATTTAGGTACTGTGGTCGTAATGCTAGTGACCCTGTTCGGCATGCTATTCATTGCTGGTGCCAAGCTTTCACAGTTTATCGCCTTGATGGTGGCAGGTATTGCCGCGGTCGTTGGTTTGATTGTTATAGAACCTTATCGTGTTCGACGTGTTACCTCATTCTGGGAACCTTGGAACGACCCGTTCGGCAGTGGTTACCAGTTAACTCAGTCATTGATGGCGTTTGGCCGTGGTGATTGGATGGGGCAAGGGCTCGGTAACTCAATTCAGAAACTCGAATACTTACCCGAAGCGCACACCGATTTTGTATTTGCTGTGTTGGCAGAAGAATTGGGTTTTGTTGGCGTGACCTTGGTCTTGATACTCATCTTTAGCTTGGTTTTTAAAGCCATTTTTATTGGCAAAAAAGCCTTTGAACACGATCAAGTGTTCAGCGGCTATCTGGCTTTTGGTATTGGTATTTGGTTTGCGTTTCAGACGCTTGTTAACGTAGGTGCTGCATCTGGCATCGTTCCGACCAAAGGTCTAACCCTACCGCTAATCAGTTATGGTGGTTCGAGTTTAATTGTTATGTCTGTGGCGGTATCAATGCTGCTGCGCATTGACCACGAATGCCGAATGCAACAAAAAGAACAAGCTGATAGTCAAAACGAATTAGTAGAATAAGAATCTAACGTGATGAAACAAAACAAAAAACTTTTAGTGATGGCTGGTGGTACTGGCGGTCACGTTTTCCCAGGGTTAGCAGTAGCGAAAAAGCTTCAGCAACAAGGTTGGGAAATTCGCTGGTTAGGCACAGCAGACAGAATGGAAGCGGATTTAGTGCCAAAGCATGGCATTGAAATCGACTTCATCAAAGTGAAAGGCCTGCGTGGTCAAGGCATTAGCAAGTTAATTAAAGCGCCGTTCCAGATTATTAATGCCATACTTCAAGCAAGACAACACATTAAAGCATGGCAGCCTGATGTGGTACTTGGCATGGGTGGTTACGTGAGTGGCCCGGGTGGTATCGCGGCATGGTTGTCTGGCATTCCAGTGGTTCTGCATGAACAAAATGCAGTGGCAGGTTTAACCAACCAATGGCTGTCTAAGATTGCTAAAAAGGTTTTCCAAGCTTTCCCTGGTGCTTTCCCTACCGCAGAAGTGGTGGGTAACCCAGTACGCGAAGATGTGGTTGCCTTAGCTGAACCCGAGCAACGCATGGCTGAGCGTGATGGTGACATCCGCATCTTGGTTATGGGCGGCAGTCAGGGCGCAAAAATCCTAAACGATACCTTGCCAGTAACGATGGCGCAGCTTGGTGAAGGCTTCACTGTGATGCACCAAGCGGGTAAGAACAATCAACAACAAGTTATTGAGCAATACAAATCACATTCTGTTGGTAATGTTCAAGTGACTGAATTTATTGATGATGTGGCGCAAGCTTATGAGTGGGCAGATCTATTAGTGTGTCGCTCAGGTGCATTAACCGTATCAGAAGTGTCTGCGGCAGGTGTCGGTTCTATCTTCGTTCCGTTTATGCACAAAGACAGACAACAAGCGTTGAATGCCGACCATTTAGTTGAATGTGGCGCAGCGTTAATGATTGAACAGCCTCAACTAACGGCTGATAAGCTAGCGAACACTATCACGCAGCTTGATAGAAATGAATTAAAAATGATGGCAACAAAAGCTCGTCAAGCCGCCAAGCTTGATGCTGATGTGACCGTCGCTGAAGCGATTAAAGCTTTAGCAAAATAATGAGATTGAATTGATGACGATTGAACATACCCAAGACTTAGCGCAAATCCGTGCAATGGTGCCAGAGATGCGCCGTGTTAAATCTATCCACTTCATTGGTATTGGTGGTGCCGGAATGAGCGGGATTGCTGAAGTCTTGCTAAATGAAGGCTACCAGATCACGGGTTCTGATATTGCTCAAAACCCAGTGACTGATCGTTTAGTTAGCAAGGGTGCGACCGTTTATATCGGTCACCAAGCGAGTAACGTTGCCGACGCAAGTGTGGTGGTTGTTTCAACCGCTATCAACGAAGAAAACCCAGAAATTATTGCAGCTCGTGAAGCGCGCACACCGATCGTTCGTCGTGCAGAAATGCTGGCTGAGCTGATGCGTTTTCGTCACGGTATTGCTGTGGCAGGTACGCACGGTAAAACAACCACGACTGCGCTAGTGACACAGATTTACTCGGAAGCCGGCCTAGATCCAACCTTCGTAAACGGTGGTTTGGTTAAAAGTGCTGGCACTAACGCACGTTTAGGTTCAAGCCGTATTCTTATCGCTGAAGCCGATGAGAGTGATGCTTCATTTTTACATCTGCAACCTATGGTTAGTATCGTAACTAACATTGAAGCGGATCATATGGATACCTACGGCGGCGATTTCGAAACGCTAAAGCAGACATTTATCGATTTCCTACACAACCTGCCGTTCTACGGCCAGGCTGTGATGTGTGTAGATGATCCTGTTGTACGTGAACTTATCCCTCAGGTGAGCCGCCAAGTGATTACTTACGGCTTCTCTGAAGACGCAGATATTCGTATTGAAAACTACGTACAAGAAGGTCAACAAGGCAAGTTTACGGTTGTACGTGAAGGTAAAGCTAACTTAGATATCACGTTGAACATTCCAGGTCGCCACAACGCATTGAATGCATCGGCTGCGATTGCTGTTGCAACAGAAGATGACATCAGCGATGAAGCGATTCTCAAAGCGATGGCGGGAACGGAAGGCACGGGTCGCCGTTTCGATCACCTAGGTGAGTATGAAACAGGTAAAGGCGTTGCAATGCTGGTCGATGATTACGGTCATCACCCAACCGAAGTTGATGTGACGATTCAAGCTGCTCGTAGTGGCTGGACTGATAAACGTCTTGTTATGATCTTCCAACCGCACCGTTATAGCCGTACTCGCGATCTGTATGATGATTTCGCGAACGTTCTTGAGCAGGTTGATGTCCTAATTCTGTTAGATGTTTATTCTGCAGGTGAGAAACCGATTGCAGGGGCTGACGGACGTTCATTAAGTCGAACTATTCGTGGGCGTGGTAAGATAGACCCAATCTTTGTTGCCGATATCAACGCACTGCCATCGGCTTTAGCCAACGTAATTCAAGGCGGTGACCTTGTTTTAACGCAGGGTGCAGGCGATGTTGGTCGAGTAGCGAAGCAGTTGGAATCGTTACAGTTAGACATTAATAAAATGCAGAACGCGTAACAGAATACTGTCTACAGACTGTGGTCAATCGCTCACTTCTTGCGATTGACCTAAAATTGACCAAAAATCTTATTATCAACGTTTGATAGTTTGATTTTGCTCAGTATAATTCATAGGTTAAAGTAAGTGCTTTTACCTCTATTACGAAGATAGGGAATAGAATTGCGAACCAACGACAGGGAATGCGGGCTTTGGTAGAAAGTACTTTTAGCGAAAACCGCCACCTATTCAGTTTACCGTCGCTCAAGAAACACGCCTTAGGCGGGTCTTTTTTTGTCATGGTATTGCTATTCATTGGGTTTCTTTTCTATACCACACTAACTTGGATGTGGGACGATCAGCGATTGCCTCTCTCCAAAATAGTACTTCAAGGCGACTTAACTTACGTAACCGCTGGTGATGTTCAACATGCCTTTAGCGAGCTAGAGCACATTGGAACCTTCATGTCGCAAGACATCGGTGTGTTGCAAGACAGTTTAGAAGCGTTACCTTGGGTTTCAGTGGTCTCCATTCGTAAGCAGTGGCCAGACACAATAAAAGTATTTTTGACTGAGTACCATGCGGCAGCAATCTGGAACGGTAACATGCTGCTGAATGACGATGGTCAGGTGTTTAATGGTGATATCGGCCTGTTGAAGGGCGATAGAGTTAAGCTTTACGGCCCAGACGGCACCAGCCAAGAAGTGATAGAAAAGTGGCGACAGATAACCCCTTTGATTAACAGTCTAGGGTTAACCGTTACCTCTCTCGTTCTCAATGAGCGTCGCGCTTGGCAAATAATCCTAGATAACGGTATCCGTTTAGAACTAGGTAAAGATTCTTTAGATGAGCGTGTTGAACGCTTCATTTCGCTTTACAACGAACTTGGTAGTAAAGCGAATCAAGTGAGCTACATCGACCTCAGGTATGATACGGGAGCCGCTGTAGGCTGGTTTCCAGAGCAAGAGTTAGAAGAGAGCACAGATGACTAAGACCGCAGATGACAACATAATCGTTGGTCTTGATATAGGCACTGCGACCATATCAGCTCTGGTTGGTGAAATATTGCCTGATGGTCAAATCAATATCATTGGTTCTGGGCAAAGCCCATCCAGAGGTATGGATAAAGGTGGTGTAAACGACCTAGAGTCGGTAGTTAAGTCGGTTCAGCGAGCTATTGATCAAGCAGAGTTGATGGCGGAATGCCAAATCAGCAATGTATTTATCTCGCTATCGGGTAAACATATCGCAAGCCGAATTGAAAAAGGCATGGGCACTATCTCTGATGAAGAGGTGTCTCAAGACGATATGGATCGAGCGATCCATACCGCGAAATCAATTAAAATAGGTGATGAGCAGAGAATTCTGCACGTGATCCCACAAGAATTTACCATTGATTATCAAGAAGGGATTAAGAACCCACTTGGCTTATCTGGTGTTCGAATGGAAGTCAGTGTTCACCTAATTTCTTGCCATAGCGACATGGCGAGAAACATTATTAAAGCTGTTGAACGATGTGGTCTCACAGTAGAACAAATCGTGTTTTCAGGACTTGCCTCAAGCAATGCGGTAATTACTGAAGACGAGAGAGAGCTTGGAGTATGTGTTGTCGATATCGGTGCGGGTACAATGGATATTTCCATTTGGACTGGCGGCGCACTTCGACACACAGAAGTCTTTTCCTACGCAGGAAATGCAGTAACCAGTGATATTGCCTTCGCTTTCGGCACGCCAGTGAGCGATGCTGAAGAGATAAAAGTAAACCATGGTTGCGCTCTGAGTGAACTCGTAAGCAAGGATGACTCTGTTAACGTCCCAAGTGTTGGTGGTCGCCCATCGAGAAGTTTGCAACGACAAACTTTGTCGGAAGTGATTGAACCACGTTACACTGAACTTATGGGTCTCGTTAACCAAACTATTGATACGGTTCAATTACAGCTACGAGATGAAGGTATTAAACACCACCTTGCAGCTGGCGTCGTTCTTACTGGTGGAGCGGCACAAATTGACGGATTGGTAGAGTGTGCGGAACGTGTTTTCCGCAATCAAGTTCGAGTTGGTAAGCCGTTAGAAGTTAGTGGCTTAACTGACTATGTTAAAGAGCCGTATCATTCTACGGCGGTTGGTTTACTTCATTACGCAAGAGATTGTCAGATCAGTGATGAAGGTGATTACAGCGAACCTAAGCGTTCAGCACCTTCTATGTCTGGTTTATTTGGCAAATTGCGTAATTGGATACAAAAAGAGTTTTAACCTGAGTTGCAGGAAAAAACGGAGATAACACATGTTTGAACCGATGATGGAAATGTCTGACGATGCAGTAATTAAAGTCGTTGGAGTTGGTGGCGGTGGCGGTAACGCTGTTGAGCACATGGTACGTGAATCAATCGAAGGCGTAGAATTCATCAGTGTTAACACTGATGCACAAGCACTTCGTAAAACAAGCGTGAGCAGCGTGATCCAAATTGGTGGTGATATCACTAAAGGTTTGGGCGCTGGTGCAAACCCACAAGTAGGCCGTGATGCAGCTCTCGAAGATCGAGAAAGAATTAAAGAAGTTCTAACTGGCGCCGATATGGTATTTATCGCAGCTGGTATGGGCGGTGGTACTGGTACAGGTGCTGCTCCAGTTATTGCTGAAGTTGCGAAAGAGTTGGGTGTGCTGACGGTTGCTGTTGTAACTAAGCCATTTAGCTTTGAAGGCAAAAAGCGTTTAGCGTTTGCTGAGCAAGGTATTGAAGAGCTTTCTAAACATGTGGATTCATTAATTACGATTCCAAATGAAAAGCTACTTAAAGTACTTGGCCGCGGCGTAACTCTGCTAGAAGCTTTCGCAAGTGCAAATGATGTACTTAAAAACGCTGTACAAGGTATCGCTGAGCTAATTACTCGCCCTGGTATGATTAACGTCGATTTCGCGGATGTTCGCACCGTAATGTCTGAGATGGGTCATGCAATGATGGGTAGCGGTATCGCAAAAGGTGAAGACCGTGCTGAAGAAGCTGCTGAAACAGCAATTTCTAGCCCACTACTAGAAGACATCGACCTAGCTGGCGCGCGTGGCGTTCTTGTGAACATCACTGCAGGCCTAGATATGCGTCTAGATGAGTTCGAAACAGTAGGTAATACAGTTAAGGCATTCGCATCTGATAATGCAACAGTTGTGATTGGTACTTCTCTAGACCCTGATATGACAGATGAAATCCGCGTAACTGTTGTTGCAACAGGTATCGGCACAGAGAAAAAACCAGACATTACATTAGTTGCTGGTGGTAAAGCTAAGGTTGCACCAACTCCTCAACCACAGGTAGCGGCTCAAACTGCACCAAAAGTGGAAGAGAAAGTGGCACAACCATTGCAAGAAAAAACTGAGGTTAAACCTCAAGTTAAGCCGCAACCAACAACGTCACCTGTTTCTTCAGGTACAGGCGCTAGCCAAAGTGCAGCACCTAAGGCTGAGAAAGAGAGTGGATACTTAGATATTCCAGCATTCTTACGACGTCAGGCTGATTAACAAATACCCAAAATTTGACTATCGTCGAATTAATGGTAAAATTCGCGGTCGGTAAATACTGACCGTGATTTGTAGCACTGATAACGAGGCAAGCAGATGATCAGACAACGTACTCTGAAAGAAATTGTGAAAACAACTGGTGTGGGTCTCCACTCTGGTCGTAAAGTCACACTTACTCTTCGCCCGGCAGCTGCAAATACAGGTATTGTTTATCGTCGTACAGATGTAAATCCACCTGTAGATTTCCCAGCTGATCCAGCGTCAGTTCGTGACACTATGCTATGTACAGCTCTTGTTAATGACGAAGGCGTACGTATCTCTACAGTGGAACACCTTAACGCAGCTTTAGCGGGTATGGGCATCGACAACATTATTGTTGAAGTAGATGCTCCTGAAATCCCAATTATGGATGGTAGCGCAAGCCCATTCGTATACTTGCTACAGCAAGCGGGTGTAGAAACACTGAATGCAGCGAAGCGTTTTATTCGTATCAAAAAGCCTATCCGTTTTGAAGATGGCGATAAGTGGGCAGAGTTTGTTCCATTTAACGGCTTCCGTATGGACTTTGAGATCGACTTTAACCACCCAGCAATTGAATCTGATGAGCAACGTTTGTTGTTTGATTTCTCTTCACAAGGTTTTGTGAAAGAAATCTCTCGCGCTCGTACTTTCGGCTTCATGCGCGACATTGAGTATCTACAATCTCAAAACCTAGTACTTGGTGGTAGCTTTGATAATGCTATCGTACTTGACGAATACCGAATTCTTAATGAAGAGGGTCTACGTTTTGACAATGAGTTCGTAACTCATAAAGTACTAGATGCGATTGGTGACTTGTACATGTGTGGACACGCTATTATTGGTGAGTTTCGTGCATACAAATCAGGTCACGGCCTAAACAACCAACTACTACGTGCAGTACTTGCTGACGCAGAAGCTTGGGAATGGGCAACATTCGAAGAAGAAGTAGGCTCTCCTGTTGCATTTGCTGAACCAGGAATGGTTCTAGCGTAATTGTTGTTTACAGCAATATAAGATTTCGAAAACCAGGTCATTGACCTGGTTTTTTTGTATCTATTTTCCAGATACAGTGTCGTCAACATCCGAAAGTTGTCTCCCAATGAGCTGCAGTCTGGCTAATCCATCAGCAATTAGAAAGAAAAGTTCCAAGCACATCAAACAAATGGGGTTATAAATGGTTGTTGGTGTGAAAATTACTTACACTAAAGGGCATTAATTTTAACTCAAGCCTTGAAAACTCTACTCTCAAGTACAATATCAAAGATACTAGATTTATCTCAGTATCCTTGGTTAGTAACTGAAGACTAGTTCATAGCTAGTAGAGACACTGACGGCATTTAAAATAGATCGCGGACGATCTGAGAACGAAGAGATTCCAAGCACATGATTACTAAGCTGCTGACAAAGGTAATTGGCAGTCGCAATGACAGAACACTGCGCCGCCTTAGAAAAATTGTAAAAGAAATTAATAACTTCGAACCAACGTTTGAAGCACTTTCAGACGAAGAACTAAAAGCAAAAACGGTTGAATTTCGTGAGCGCTTAGATAAAGGTGAATCGCTAGACCAACTTCTACCTGAAGCATTTGCTACGGTACGTGAAGCGTCTAAGCGTGTTTACGGCATGCGTCACTTTGACGTGCAAATGATTGGTGGCATGGTTCTAAATGCTGGCCAAATTGCAGAAATGCGTACTGGTGAAGGTAAGACTCTTACAGCAACCCTACCAGCTTATCTTAACGCCCTACCTAGCAAAGGTGTTCACGTAGTAACGGTGAACGACTACCTAGCGAAGCGTGATGCGGAAACAAACCGCCCATTATTTGAATTCCTTGGTATGACTGTTGGCGTAAACGTGCCAAACATGGCTCCACCAGAGAAGAAAGAAGCGTACCAAGCGGATATCCTATACGGTACAAACAACGAGTTTGGCTTCGATTACCTACGTGACAACATGGCTTTCCGTGCTGAAGATCGTGTTCAACGTGAGCGCTTCTTTGCTGTTGTCGATGAGGTTGACTCAATCTTAATCGATGAAGCTCGTACTCCACTTATTATCTCTGGCCCAGCTGAAGATAGTTCAGATCTTTACACGCGTATTAACACGTTGATCCCTAACCTTGAGCGCCAAGATAAAGAAGATTCTGAAGAGTACCGTGGTGAAGGTCACTACACCATGGACGAGAAATCGAAACAGGTTCACCTGACTGAAAACGGTCAAGAATTTGTAGAAGAGCTAATGGTCAAAAACGGCCTGATGGAAGAGGGTGACACGCTTTACTCTCCAACTAATATCAGCCTATTGCACCATGTTAATGCAGCGCTGCGTGCACACGTACTGTTTGAGAAAGACGTCGACTACATCGTTACTGAAGAAGGCGAAGTGGTTATCGTTGATGAACATACTGGTCGTACTATGCCAGGTCGTCGTTGGTCTGAAGGTTTACACCAAGCTGTTGAAGCTAAAGAAGGTGTGAAGATTCAGAATGAAAACCAGACGCTAGCATCGATTACATTCCAGAACTTCTTCCGTCTATACGAAAAACTGTCAGGTATGACAGGTACAGCCGATACAGAAGCTTTCGAATTTCAGTCTATCTACGGCCTAGAAACAGTGGTTATCCCAACCAACAAGCCTATGGTTCGTAACGATATGCCAGATGTGGTTTATCGTACCGAAGAAGACAAGTTCAATGCGATCATTGAAGACATCAAAGACCGTGTAGCTGCTGGTCAGCCATCATTGGTTGGTACGGTTTCTATCGAGAAGTCTGAACTACTGTCTAACGCACTGAAAAAAGCAAAAATTAAGCACAGCGTTCTAAATGCTAAATTCCACGAAATGGAAGCAGAGATCGTTGCACAAGCTGGTATGCCGAGTGCGGTAACTATCGCAACTAACATGGCTGGTCGTGGTACCGATATCGTATTAGGTGGTAGCTGGCAGGCACAAGTTGAGAAGCTAGAGAATCCAACCAAAGAGCAGATCGAGAAGATCAAAGCTGACTGGAGAGTAATCCACGATAAAGTGCTTGAGTCAGGTGGTCTGCACATCATTGGTACTGAGCGTCATGAATCTCGCCGTATCGACAACCAGCTACGTGGTCGTTCTGGTCGTCAAGGTGATGCGGGTTCTTCTCGTTTCTACCTATCAATGGAAGATTCTCTGCTACGTATCTTCACATCGGATCGTATGGCTGGTCTTATCCAAAGTGGTATGGACGAAGGCGAAGCGATCGAATCTAAGATGCTTTCTCGCTCAATTGAAAAAGCACAACGTAAAGTTGAAGGTCGTAACTTCGATATTCGTAAGCAGCTTCTTGAGTACGATGATGTAGCCAATGACCAACGTAAAGTGGTTTATGAGCTTCGTGATGAACTGATGAGCTCTGACGATATCAGCGAGATGATCGAACACAACCGTGAAGATGTATTGGCATCAGTGATTGATGAATACATCGCACCTCAGTCTCTTGAAGATATGTGGGATATCGCGGGTCTGCAAGATCGTCTGAAGAATGACTTCGATCTAGACTTTGATATTCAAGGTTGGTTAGACGAAGACGACAAGCTTTATGAAGAAGCATTGCGTGAGCGTATTCTTGCTATGGCGGTTGATTCGTACAAACAGAAAGAAGAAGTGGTTGGTGCTCAAGTACTGCGTAACTTCGAGAAATCTGTGATGCTACAAACGCTAGACGGCCTTTGGAAAGAGCACTTGGCTGCGATGGATCACCTTCGTCAAGGTATCCACTTACGTGGTTATGCTCAGAAGAACCCGAAACAAGAGTACAAGCGCGAGTCGTTTGAACTGTTTGAAGGCCTACTAGATGTACTGAAAACAGACGTTGTTACCATCCTTTCTAAAGTGCGTGTTCAGCAACAAGAAGAAGTTGAAAAGATGGAAGCTCAACGTCAAGCTCAAGCTGAAGAAGCGGCGCGTCGTGCACAAGCGCAACATGCAACAGCTGAAAACCAGCTAGCTGACGATGAAGCTGAAGCGGCATCTCCACAAACGGTAGTGCGTGACGAGCGTAAAGTGGGCCGTAACGAGGCATGCCCATGTGGTAGCGGTAAGAAGTACAAGCAGTGTCACGGTAAAATCGCGTAAGTTTAATGAATCGTTGCTGTAGCGCATGATAGCTGCGTTGGTGGTACTCACTTAAAGTCGTAAGCTCCGTGCCACCGCCTTGCTCTCATACACTACAACTTAGCTTCATAAAACTGACAAATAGAATATAAAGAGTCGCTTAGGCGGCTCTTTTTGTATGTAAATTTCATGGCTTACTTTGTTACGCAAGGAAGTTGTCATTCCCTATGGCGAGGAGTGAGCGTAGTAGGGAATCTTGTTTAGTTAGGCTCGCGTAGTTTTAGATCCCCAACTCAGTCGTTCCTCTTTCTTGAGGATGACGTATTTAGGGACTATGTGAGTTCAGCGTTTTATTAAGGAACACCATCAATGAAAAGAATCCATATCGTAGCGGGTATTATCTTCAATCAAGATAAGTCACAGGTCTTTATCACTAAGCGTCCAGATGACAAGCACAAAGGTGGCTTCTGGGAATTTCCAGGTGGCAAGGTTGAAGAGGGCGAAACTATTGAGCAAGCGATGACTCGCGAGCTTGATGAAGAGGTCGGTATCAAGGTGACCGAGCAGTCTCTGTTTGAGCATCTTGAATTTGATTACACGGATAAGTCACTTAAGTTCGATTTCATTCTCGTGACTGATTTTGAAGAGCAGCCTTATGGTAAAGAAGGTCAGCAAGGTGAATGGGTAAGCCTTGAATCATTGAATCAATACGCCTTCCCAGAGGCAAATGTGCCAATTTTAGAGCGAGTAATAAAAGAGTTTTCGTAATTGCTAGCCTGAGTTTGAGATTGTTGTTAGTTTAAAGAGATTAATCGATTGAACGTTGCTGCAAGAGATAAGTGGCAACGGTAACCAAAACAATGGAGATATTCGCAGTGGTAAGAATTGCAATTGCAGGAGCAGCGGGCCGCATGGGCCGCAACTTGGTGAAAGCCGCTCATCATAATTCAGAAGCAAGTGTTGGAGCTGGTTCAGAGCGTCCAGAGTCATCTTTGGTCGGCGTAGATGTCGGCGAGTTATGCGGTGAAGGTCGTTTTGATGTTGCTTTAGTCGATGATTTGTCTAAAGCCATCGAAGAGTTTGATGTGATTGTCGATTTTACTGCCCCTGTTAGCACATTAGCGAATATTGAACTTTGTAAACGTCACGGTAAAAAACTGATCATCGGTACAACGGGCTTCTCTGAAGAAGAGAAGCAGGTGATTGATGCTGCTTCAAAAGAGATGGCTATCGTAATGGCACCTAACTACAGCGTTGGTGTGAACCTGGTCTTTAAGCTGCTAGAGAAGGCCGCTAAAGTGATGGGCGATTACTGTGATGTCGAGATCGTTGAGGCTCATCACCGTCATAAAGTCGATGCACCGTCAGGTACTGCGATTGGTATGGGCGAAGCTATTGCGGGTGCTATGGGCAATGAGCTGAACGATGTAGCTGTATGGTCACGCGAGGGTATTACTGGCGAGCGCACTAAAGATGAGATTGGTTTCGCGACGATTCGTGCCGGTGACATTATTGGTGAACACACCGCTATGTTTGCTGATATCGGTGAACGAGTGGAAATTACCCATAAAGCCACTGATCGAATGACCTTTGCTAATGGCGCAATCAAGGCCGCGGTTTGGTTAAATGATAAACCAGCAGGCTTTTATACCATGACGGATGTGCTTGGTTTGAATGACCTATAAATAGATATTTATGCGCTGGCAATTGCCGGCGCTTTTTTTATTTGGTGCCTTTTCCTTAGTAATCTCACTTCTCCGATCTTCCTTCTACTTTCTTCTTATCGCCTTTTTGACTCCATTTCTATGCTGTTTATGTGGTCTTTAGTATGTTTTTTGTTTTAGATCTTTAAATTGTCATGTTTTCTCTTGGTATTTATCGATTGCGTTTTGTTGCTGATATTTTTATCACTCTATAGTTGGCTAAAATGAGGGGTGAAAATTAGAAAATCGTAATATTCGAGCTAAATGCGTATGAAAGTTGAACTTTTGGAGCTTTGAGGGGGTAAATTGAATTAGTCCTTACAAATGTTTAATTTCTTTTGAGTTAAATGTTGACACGTATCACGCAGATCACTAAAATACCGCCAATTTGTCTAATTTCCATAAACACGCAGTTTTTGGTGTTGCAGGAAGGTAGATTTGCAAATTAAATCAATTTTAATGCATTTTTATTTCTGGAGGTTGTCTTGAAGAAGTCAGCACTACTCGTCCTAGAAGATGGGACAGTATTTCACGGTGAAGCCATTGGCGCTGTAGGTTCTGCAGTTGGTGAAGTCGTTTTTAATACCTCGATGACGGGGTACCAAGAAATCCTCACTGATCCTTCCTATTCTCAACAAATCGTTACCCTTACTTACCCTCACATTGGCAATACCGGAACCAATTCCGAAGACGAAGAATCTTCTTCAATCCACGCTCAAGGCCTTGTGATTCGCGATCTCCCTCTAATCGCTTCTAACTTCCGTAATGAACAATCCCTTTCTGATTACCTTAAGTCGCAAAACGTTGTTGGTATCGCTGATATCGATACTCGTAAGCTGACGCGTATTCTTCGTGAAAAAGGCGCACAGAACGGTTGTATTGTAGCTGGCTCTTCAGTAAACGACGGAAACCTAGACGAAGCTTTGGCTCTAGCTAAAGCAAAAGAATTCCCTGGCCTGAAAGGTATGGACCTTGCGAAAGAAGTTACAACAAAAGAAGCGTATCAATGGAAACAAGGTTCGTGGACGCTTACGGGTGGACTTCCTGAAGCGAAAGCAGACTCAGAATTGCCATACCACGTTGTTGCTTATGACTTCGGTGCAAAACGAAACATCCTACGAATGCTTGTTGACCGCGGCTGCCGCCTAACGGTTGTTCCTGCTGAGACTTCAGCTGAAGAAGTACTTGCTCTGAACCCAGACGGTGTTTTCCTTTCAAATGGCCCTGGTGACCCAGAACCATGTACTTACGCAATTGAAGCGACAAAAGTGTTCCTAGAAAAAGGCTTACCAATCTTCGGTATCTGTCTAGGTCACCAGATTCTTGCTCTTGCGTCAGGCGCTAAGACAGTGAAGATGAAGTTTGGTCACCACGGCGCAAACCACCCGGTTAAAGATTTAGATCGTGATGTTGTGATGATTACTTCGCAAAACCACGGCTTTGCTGCTGACGAAGAAACCCTTCCAGAGACACTACGTGCAACGCACAAATCACTATTTGATGGTTCTCTACAAGGTATTCACCGTACAGACAAACCAGCATTCAGCTTCCAAGGTCACCCTGAAGCGAGCCCAGGTCCAGAAGACGCAGCGCCGTTATTCGACCACTTTATTGAACTAATCAAACAGCACACAGCGTAATTCGGAGTAGTAGACAATGCCAAAACGTACTGACATTAAAAGTATTCTTATTCTAGGTGCTGGCCCGATCGTTATCGGCCAAGCATGTGAGTTCGATTACTCTGGTGCTCAAGCTTGTAAAGCGCTTCGCGAAGAAGGTTACCGAGTTATTCTTGTGAACTCGAACCCAGCGACAATCATGACTGACCCAGATATGGCAGATGCAACTTACATCGAGCCTATCCAATGGGAAGTTGTGCGTAACATCATCGCTAAAGAGAAGCCTGATGCAGTTCTACCTACTATGGGTGGCCAAACTGCATTGAACTGTGCTCTAGACCTAGAAAAGCACGGCGTTCTTGAAGAGTTCGGTGTTGAAATGATTGGTGCAACGGCTGACGCTATCGATAAAGCAGAAGACCGTTCACGCTTCGATAAAGCAATGAAAGCAATTGGCCTTGAGTGTCCAACTGCTGATACAGCGAAAACGATGGAAGAAGCTTACAAAGTTTTAGACATGGTTGGTTTCCCTTGTATCATTCGTCCATCGTTCACGATGGGTGGTACTGGTGGCGGTATCGCTTACAACAAAGAAGAATTTGAAGAAATCTGTCGTCGTGGTTTGGATCTATCTCCAACTAATGAACTTCTTATCGATGAATCACTTATCGGTTGGAAAGAGTACGAGATGGAAGTGGTTCGTGACAAAAACGACAACTGCATCATCGTATGTGCGATTGAAAACTTCGACCCAATGGGTATTCACACAGGTGACTCAATCACTGTGGCTCCAGCTCAAACGCTGACAGATAAAGAATACCAACTAATGCGTAACGCATCTCTAGCAGTACTGCGTGAGATTGGTGTTGAAACAGGTGGTTCAAACGTACAGTTTGGTATCAACCCGAAAGATGGCCGTATGGTTATCATCGAGATGAACCCACGTGTATCTCGCTCTTCTGCACTAGCATCTAAAGCAACAGGTTTCCCAATCGCTAAGATTGCAGCGAAACTGGCTGTTGGTTTCACGCTAGACGAGCTAATGAATGACATCACTGGCGGCGCAACTCCAGCATCATTCGAACCAACAATCGACTACGTAGTAACTAAGATTCCTCGTTTTAACTTCGAGAAGTTTGCAGGTGCTAACGACCGCCTAACGACGCAAATGAAGTCGGTTGGTGAAGTTATGGCTATCGGCCGTAACCAACAAGAATCTCTACAAAAAGCACTTCGCGGCCTAGAAGTTGGCGCGACTGGTTTTGACGAAATGGTAGACCTAGACGCACCAGATGCTCTAACGACTATCCGTCACGAACTTAAAGAAGCTGGCGCAGAGCGTATTTGGTACATCGCTGACGCATTCCGTGCTGGTATGTCGGTAGATGGTGTATTCAACCTAACGCAAATCGACCGTTGGTTCCTAGTTCAAATCGAAGACATCGTTAAGCTAGAGCAAGAACTTAAAGCGAAAGGCTTTGCTGGTCTAAATAAAGACGAGCTAAACAAGCTTAAGCGTAAAGGTTTTGCTGATGCGCGCCTATCTAAGATTCTAGGTGTAGCGGAAAGCGAAATCCGTCGTCTACGTGACCAATACGATATCCACCCGGTATACAAGCGTGTAGATACGTGTGCAGCTGAGTTCTCTTCAGATACGGCTTACATGTACTCATCTTACGATGACGAGTGTGAAGCAAACCCAACAGACAAAGAAAAAATCATGATTCTAGGCGGCGGTCCAAACCGTATCGGCCAAGGCATTGAATTTGACTACTGTTGTGTACACGCATCACTAGCGCTACGTGAAGATGGCTACGAAACTATCATGGTTAACTGTAACCCTGAGACAGTTTCTACAGACTACGATACGTCTGACCGTCTGTACTTCGAACCAGTAACTCTGGAAGACGTACTAGCAATCGCTCGTGTTGAGAAGCCAAAAGGCGTTATCGTTCAGTACGGTGGTCAAACGCCACTTAAACTGGCACGTGCTCTTGAAGCTGCTGGCGTACCAATCATCGGTACTAGCCCAGACGCAATCGACCGTGCAGAAGACCGTGAGCGTTTCCAAGTTGCTGTAGACCGTCTAGGCCTACTTCAACCAGAAAACGCGACAGTAACAACAATGGAGCAAGCGGTAGAGAAATCTCGTGAAATCGGCTTCCCACTTGTTGTACGTCCTTCTTACGTACTTGGTGGTCGTGCGATGGAAATCGTATACGACGAGCAAGACCTACGTCGCTACTTCAACGAAGCAGTTAGCGTATCAAACGAATCTCCAGTACTACTTGATAGCTTCCTAGATGACGCTGTTGAAGTAGACGTAGATGCGATTTGTGACGGTGAGCGCGTTGTAATCGGCGGTATTATGGAGCACATCGAGCAAGCGGGTGTTCACTCTGGTGACTCAGCATGTTCTCTTCCTGCATACACGCTAAGCCAAGAAATCCAAGACGTAATGCGCGAGCAAGTTGAAAAGCTAGCGTTCGAGTTGGGTGTTCGTGGTCTGATGAACACGCAGTTTGCTGTTAAGAACAATGAAGTGTACCTAATCGAGGTTAACCCTCGTGCAGCACGTACGGTTCCATTCGTATCTAAAGCAACTGGTGCGCCAATCGCTAAGATTGCCGCTCGTGTAATGGCGGGTCAATCTCTAGAGTCTCAAGGCTTTACGAAAGAAATCATCCCACCTTACTACTCAGTGAAAGAAGTTGTACTTCCATTCAACAAGTTCCCTGGTGTTGACCCACTGTTAGGCCCTGAAATGCGCTCTACTGGTGAAGTTATGGGTGTTGGTGCAACGTTTGCTGAAGCATACTCTAAAGCTGAATTGGGTTGTGGCAACATCTACCCAGAAGGCGGTCGTGCACTTCTTTCTGTTCGCGAAGGCGACAAAGAGCGTGTTGTTGACCTAGCATCTAAACTATCTAAGCTTGGTTACCAGCTAGACGCAACTCACGGTACTGCGGTTATCCTTGGCGAAGCGGGCATCAACCCACGTCTAGTAAACAAGGTACACGAAGGTCGTCCTCACATTCTTGACCGTATCAAGAACAACGAGTATACGTACATCGTGAACACTGCAGCTGGCCGTCAAGCGATTGAAGATTCTAAAGTTCTTCGTCGTGGTGCACTTGCTGAGAAAGTTAACTACACGACTACGCTAAATGCTGCATTCGCGACTTGTATGGCGCACACTGCAGACGCGAAAACGTCAGTAACTTCAGTTCAAGAGCTACACGCTCAGGTTAAAGCTTCTCAAGCTTAATCGCCTAAAGTGTATCGCTGATATGCGGATATAAATGCTCAAAGCCCACTCCTCGGAGTGGGCTTTTTTATGGTGCGCCGAGC